>JANLTF010000045.1:0-5205 GCA_031362825.1 Acidobacteriota bacterium
GGCAGACAGAAAAGAAAGTGCGACGCGGATCGACGCAGATCTACCTCGACGTGAGCGGTTCGATGGATACGGAAATGGACGCGCTTGTCGCCCTCATCTGGCGGCTGCGGCGGCACATCAGGCTACCCTTTTGGGCGTTCAGCGAAACCGTTGAGCCTGCCGAGATCAAGGGCGGGAGGTTGATCACGTCAACCACCGGCGGAACGTCGATGGACAGCGTGCTCCGTCACATTGCCGAAACCCGGCCCGGAAAAGCGGTCGTCATTACGGACGGCTACATCGAGAAGTGCAGCAAGAATTTGCTTCGGTCGGTGCGCGGACAGAAGATCCGGGCGATCGTCTCCAGGGACGGCTCTCCCGCAGAACTTGAACGGGCCGGTATCCCTTATTCGCAGCTCGGGAGGTTTGCTTATGATCAGAACAGCTGAAGCGGTGCTCGACGGGCACCCGGACAGATTCTGCGACATTCTCGCGGACCGTATTCTCGCAGAAGGCTACAAAGCGGACCCGTGCTGCTACGCCCAGATCGAGGCCGGCGTCTGGTCGGACGCGGTCTGGCTCTCCGGGGTGATGGTCACCCGCAAGCCGATCCGGAAGACAGTCGAACAGATCGTCCGCGAGGTTGGTGAACGGGTCGGTTACGTCGCGGACAATCACATCGACGCCGGGCGGTATCGTGTCCTTAGTGAGATCTGCTTTATACAGGACGACCCCGGACCGTACACGGCGATCATTCACGACCAGTCGATCGTCATCGGTTGGGCAGGGTACGACGAGAAGACGAGGTACTTGCCGCCCGAGCAGTTTCTGGTCCACGAATTCCGGCGTGACGTCATAGCTTCGCTCAAAGGCGGGCCGCTCGATGGTGAAGGGCCGGACGGCAAGTTCCTGGTGATCATTCGCGAAAGCGGCGGCGAGTTCATACTTGAGGAGGTTGTCGTGACGCTGCAGCATAGGCGATCGACAGGTCTTCGTGAACTCCGATCTCCTGCGGAGAAGGTGTTCGCGAACTCGTATGCCAGGATCCAGGAAAGTGACCCGAGATGGACTGCGGAGTGGGGATCGGTCCGTATCCATGTTAATCCTAACGGCGAACTGATCGCGGGCGGCAGCGATGGCGACAACGGCCAGACGGGCAGGAAGCTGGTGATGGACCATTATGGCCCGCGTGTTCCAATCGGCGGCGGAGCTCTCGCCGGAAAGGACTTTGCCCACATCGACCGACTGGGGGCAATTGCCGCCCGTAAAGCCGCGGTTCGAGCGGTGGAGGACGGTGCTAAGGAGTGCAAGATCATGCTTGTCTACGCTCCGGGAAATAACGAACCGCTCGACGTCATCTACGACATGAGCGGGCAGGGCAAGGTGCTCGGGAAGGAGCATTTCGGGTACGAGAGGATAAAGCGGGAAAACCCGTTCTCGCCCGGAAATTTAGCAGGACCGAATGCCGGGTTCTGAATCTTCAGGCGGCGTTTTTTCTCAGTTTGACGGCGGCAAAGACGTGAAAATAGATAAATTCCATTAGGGAAGATGTGTTGTTGATAACACACCGTGATTTGCCGTATTATTAACGGCATTGGCGTTAATAAGTAGTTATGCCAAACAGCTGAGGAACCAATGCCCTACGATGTTTCGATCGTTCACGCCTGCGCAACGCCCATAGAGGAGCTATCCCGTAACTGGTCGTTCGCGTTCACAACTGGATACGGTGCATGGGCACTATCTACCGGCAGCCATGGCGAACACATGCAGGTGCAGACAGTACCTTGGAGACTTCTTCTTGAGATTCGGTATGGTCCAGGAGGTTCATTTTTCCATTATGACCAAATCGGTGATCAACGCCATTTGATCCCCGATATATTTGATCAACCTTTTCGGCACGGCTGTGACTTGCGACTATTTGTGTGGACCACAACCCAATCTTTGTATCTTGAGGATCTCAGGGGTTCATTGTTGCTGATGAAGTTCCCCTGGGAGAAGCCGTTCACACATCTGTGTAGCTACTATGCGTTGCTTGAATCCGGATACTATGACGAAGCTCAAATGACTTTTCTGGGATCTCCTTTCGACCCTGCTGAGTGGGCAGGTAAGGGCTGTATAGTTGATGATCAGGCTTTTTTCGACGCATGGGTTCTTTCTAGTAAGATGCGTGTATACGGAGGATATTGGAAACATTTCATGAATAGTTTCGGGCACTTCATGAAAAAAAGGGGTTTACTGGTGATCTGCCACCCAAAGATTGCTGAACTAACACAGTTTTCCATTGAAGGGAATATCTCATCAAGAGGCCAAAGGCAATTGGCAGAGCGGATGCCGTTGTTCTTCTCGTCAGAGGTAAATGTGGGCATATATGGCAGAGTCTCAAGATCGGCCGTTGACGAGTTTCATAAGAATCTGCCAGAACGCATTCGGGTGTGGATTGAGAGGCGGAAGGCATAACAAAAGCATGCACCGGACAGCTTGCCGCTGCCGGTGATGCCTTGCGTTAGGAAGCCTAACGAGGCAGATGATCCGTGATGAATCATGACTCTGATAGTTGGTTGGAGGCCGTGCTTGTCGGCGCTCGAGAAGCCGGATGGTGTATCCGGCCCGGAACGCTGTAGTTAAGGCCGTGGAGAGCGGTGCCGTGGAGTGCAAGATCACGCTCGTCTACGCACCGGGCAGGAACGAGCCCATAGACGTCATCTACGATATGACCGGCCGCGGAACGGTGCTCGGCAAGGAGCATTTCGGATACGAACGGATGAAGATGGAGAACCCGCTTGCGCTTTGAGTTTGGTATTTTGATTTGGGACAGTTCGGCAAGAAACTGCAGGTGATGGCAAAAATCGAACTGCTGATCCTCGATGACTTCGGGTTGAAACCGCTTACGCAAGCGGAGAAACACGACCTGCTGGAAGTGATCGAGGACCGCCACGGATTGCGGTCAACGATCGTCACCAGTCAACTGCCGATCAGCGTCTGGCACGAGTATCTGGGAGAACCGACGGTGGCCGACGCCGTGCTCGACCGGCTACTGAACAACGCGCATCGTCTGGAACTGCGTGGCGAAAGTCTCCGCAAGAACGGCAAGCCATTTTGACTTTCAAACGGAGGCAGCACAAAAATAACAATGACCTGCATCGGGGAAGGAAAAATGAGTGTTCACGTTCGAGCGAAATGTTGTTCACCTTCATGCGAAAACAGTGTTCATCTTGAGCGAAATACACATAACTCGCATCAAATCGAATTGAAAGACGAATCAATGAGAAAAACAGTAGCAAACTTGACAGAAAAAAAATAGTCGTCAAAATTGAAAAATAACCCTCTTAAAGAGAGTCAAATAAGTGTTCAGTTCACCCGTAAACACTGTTCATTTTCAACGGAATACGCAACTGAGCACAAACTGGGAGAAAGAACATTCATTCATTGACGTTGGCAAACGCAAAAGCTATATGGAAAATCAAGGGTATGTCAGGCAATTTGACGAGTTTCAAAGCCAAGCCGTAGCTAACATAATCGGGGACTTCTCAGAGACTCAGAATGGCCGCTATCTACTTGTTGTGCCGACAGGAGGTGGCAAAACTTTTACTGCCGTAAAGGCGATAAACGAATTGTTCGAGAGAGGGCTACTTCGAACCGGAAATGACAAGGTTATCTGGACGGCCCATAGGACGGAACTGATTGTGCAAGCTCGGGAGACTTTTGAGAAGTATAAAGTCAAGTATCCGGAACGCCAAACCTTCACGGAAGATGTCATATTTCTAATGATTGATTCAGTTGTATCTTCACTAGCTGATGATGCGATCAAGCTTGTCGTCATTGATGAAGCTCATCACGCCGCGGCTAACAGTTACCAGCCAATTTTTCAGCGACAGAGGCTCGGAATTCTCGGGCTTACAGCCACGCCCTCTCGCCACGATGGACAGCCACTCGAGTTCGAAAGAGAGTCATTTTCGATCGGTTTTCCTGACCTTGTGGATTTGGGCGTCGTCTTAAAACCTGAAGTCATTACTGTTCAGGGCGGCAGGTATAGTTTCTCCTCAATTAGCAGTGAAGATTGTTTAGAGGAGCTTAACAATGCCCAACGAAATGCGCGTGTGATTCAAAGCCTCACCTCAAATCACGAACGATTCAAAAAGGTTATAGTTTACGTTGGAACCAGACAACATGCCAAAGACCTGTGCCAGCAGCTAAAGACCTCTCCCGTCGCTGAACTCTACGAGTCAATAAACTGGGTGACCGGGGAGGGCAACAGCCGAGGCATCGATCGAAAGGAGTTCTTCGGAGCTGAAAAAGGTTTTGAGCGCTCTATCATTGTAAATGTTGACATCCTGACAGAGGGTTATGATGATCCGTCGATCAATACCGTTGTGATGGCTCGGCCAACCCGGTCAAAGCTAGTCTATATGCAGTCAATGGGCCGAGCCATTCGGCATGATCCTGGGAATCCTGGCAAGAGAGCTTACATCGTTGAAGTTGTCGATGAGCTCCCGAACATCCGCTATCGTATTGACAATCGTTGGCTTTATTCAGATATCTCTGATGCGCTTGAGCCGGCAATTGTGGACCGGCAGTATGCAACTGAAAGTGAATTCAACGCACAGCTTACGAGTGTTTATGAGGAATATGGAGTAGACCTGCCAGCGAGAATTCATCCCGAGTTTCGACCAAACAGTCGGTACAGTCTGTTACTTTTTAAGTTCTACAAGGGCTCCGGGGTAAATAGCCCTGTATTTGAACATCACTCGGTCCTGATAGATAATGACAATCGACCAAGAGTGTCGAATATGTTCAACTTCCTTTCCGAAAGGATGCAGTCGTATGTGAACAAGAGCGTAAACCGCGAACAAGTCTTCAAAATGATCAAAATCGATGGAATTAGAGGCGTTGAAACCGAAAAGAAGCGGACGCTTGTTTACCACGCAATGGAAAATGCAGCGAAAGTTATGGAAAATGCAGCGAAAGAAGCTGATGTTTTGGCTGAAGCCCGACCGTGGATAACCTTTGTTTCATTCCAGAGAAAACTCGCTGAAACTGCCTTGGACGAGCGAATTAGGATTTTTCTCAAGGATGCGGTCAACTCGGAGGAGATCATTCGGCGGCTTACGTCCGGAGAAGCACTCAGTCACTCTAACTTAGTGAAAATACCTCTGCCGTTCAATGGCAGCGTAGTTCGAATTTGTTCAGACAATGAGTTCATTCAGACAAAGGAACTCGTAGACCGTC
>JANLTF010000049.1:0-4144 GCA_031362825.1 Acidobacteriota bacterium
TTCACCGCGTTCATCCCGTGGACATTCCAACGCGAAAACACCGCTTTGGGCCGCAAAATTACCGAGGAACCGACCGGCATCGACTACCTCCAAATGTTAGCTGTCTCGCGCCTCTTCCTCGACAACGTCCAACACATCCAGGCATCGTGGCTCACCCAAGGCCTAAAACTCGGCCAGACAGCTCTCCGTTTCGGAGCCGACGATATGGGCTCCATCATGATCGAAGAAAACGTAGTCTCCGCCGCCGGAGCCGACAACGAAGCCAATGAAAGAGATTTGAGATACCAGATCCGCGAAGCGGGATTCCTGCCGCAGCAACGGGACATCCTCTACAATTACATCGACCGTGACGGGATTAATGGTCTTGACAGGACTAATTCGATGAAGTTAAAGCAGTTGAGCGTCGCCATCGCGGACTAGGTTTCTAATGAAGTATATCCGGACAAAAATTCTTGTTCTTCTATCTAGCGCGATGTTCAGTAGCGTGACCGCCGCCCAATCGAAGCAGGTTGATGCGTACATTCGCGATTGGATGGGGAAGCGGCATATCCCGGGCGTCTCGCTCGTTGTTATCAAAGACAAGAGAATCATCAAGTCGAGCCAGTACGGGTTGGCGAATGTGGAGCTAAACGTACCCGTCACTGAGCGAACGTCATTTGAGATTGCCTCGATGACGAAGCAGTTCACGGCGGCCGCGATATTGCTTCTTGTCGAAGACGGCAAGGTATCTTTGGATGATTCGATCACTGAGTACTTCAACAACCTGCCGAGTTCCTGGAGCCAAATCCGAGTCCGGCAGTTGTTGGATCATACATCCGGACTGAAAGACGATTGGGACGAGGATAATAATTTCTTTTTGACGAAAAACTCGAATGAAGAGTTTCTAAGTTCCTTGAAAGTCGTTCCGCTAAGGTTTCAACCCGGTGAGCGGTACGGTTACAGCTGTGGGCCGTTCCTGGCCGGCATGATCATCGAAAAGATTTCCGGCCAATCCTATGCACAGTTTATGCAGGAGCGTATATTCCAACCTCTCCGAATGAAATCGACGCTTGTAAATGACCCCTCGAAAATTGTTTCTGACCGCGCGTCGGGATACATTTACCGCGAAGGAAAACTCATGAACGGCGTTCGCATCTCACCGACCGCCCATGCACGTGCCGATGTCGGCATTCGGACAACCGCTCTTGACCTCGCCAAATGGGACGCGGCCATGAACGACACCCGTCTGCTCAAGCGTAGCAGTCTCGATGCAATGTTTGCTCTGGCTCGCGTTAATGACGGTTCGACCACTCTCTCAGGCCTGGGTTGGTGGCTGAATCCGGTTCGCGGACGCCCCTCGGCAACTCATGGCGGAGCTTTCCGGACTGGCTTCAACTCCACCATAAACCGGTACCTTGACGACAACCTGACGGTCATTATTCTAACCAACGTTTTCAGAGCGGGAGCAAACGACTGCGGGCATATAGTCGCGGGTTTTTATAACCGGGCATTCCGTTCACTCGCAGCAATGGCTGTGAGGCCCGATCCTAATCCCAGTCGCTCAGCTGAGTTGAAAAACCTCCTGACCCGGCTCGCTCAAGGTTCCGTAAACTTAGATGGTTTGAGCGAAGCGTTTCCTTACCGAGCCTATGAGCCGGACGATTGGCAGCAGCTAATTAAGGGAATGAAATCCATTTTCCACATCGATTGTCAGAGTATTAGCAAGAACTCTGCGAAACCAGCCGGGGTCAGAATCAAGGAGATTTGCTTTTATAAAATAGCCTCGGACGACAATACTCGCTACTTCTCGCTTACTCGCGCGGAGGATGGCAAGATAAATTATATTGAGCCATACGAGTATTAATCTGTCAGCCCGTTTATTGGGCTTTTTTCTTGTCAACTTGTCAAGAACCGCATATAATCCAAGTTATGAAAAGCCTACCCGTCGGAGAATTCAAAGCGCAGTTTTCGGAAGTGTTGGAAAAGGTTCAGCAGGGCGAGAGCTTTGGTATTACTTATGGCAAGAGCAAGAAGCTAATCGCCGAGATCAATCCTCCGAAGAAACAAGAAAAAAAGAAAAAGCGAAAGATCGGCATCATGGATGGGAAAATGAAGATCGTTTTCGCTGACAACTTCAAGATGACCGATGAGGAGCTGCTTGATCTTCGCGGATGAGATACCTTCTCGATACTCATACTTTTCTTTGGACTTACGGCCAATCAGATCGCCTTCCGAAACAAGTCAGAGCGGTGGTCGAGGACGCATCGGTTGAAGTCTATATCAGCGCCATAACGTTTTGGGAGATATCGATCAAGCTTCGTGCAAAACGGCTTGATGTCGGAGGCAAAACGGCTACCGAATTGATCGAGGAAGCCAAAAACATGGGTTTTCTTATTAGCTATCTCGGTGCAGAGGAAGCGGCATCACAGCAGAATTTAACCGAGGACACCCATTTCGACCCGTTCGACCGGATGCTGATCTGGCAAGCGATACAGCGGGATTTGGTGTTGATCAGCGGTGATTCTGAGTTTAAGAAGTTCAAGGCCGACGGCTTGCGTTTGCTTTGGAATTAGACCTGAACCAACGATGGGAGCAAAGCTCGCAGCACTTTTGATCACGCTGTTGCTCAGCATCGCTCTCGGCATGGTCGTGCTGGCGTTTATGATCATCGCGATGAACGGCTACAGCGAAAGCGATGCAACGTGGGGCCTCGGCGTCTTCGCGGGCCTCGCGTTAATTATTGCGAGCGTCACATCTGTATCGGCTTTTTTCTTTGCCGGGGCTCTTGTAAAAAAGGAATTCAGCCCGCTTCTGGCCGCTTTGATCGCAATACCTCTTTTTACGATCGCGGCGGTCGTTCTTGAGATCGTGGCCTGCCTGATCGGGATCGGCGTCGCCGAATTTGTTCGGGTAAACTACTAACCTCGATGCCGACGCTATACCTCGAAACACAGATCCACGCTACCGCCGAGGTCTGTTTCGACCTGATGCGTGACATTCGAATACATACCGAAACAACCGCTCAAACCCACGAAAAAGCCGTGGCTGGTGTCACGGACGGTATGATCGGACTCGGCCAGACGGTGACATTTGAAGGCAGGCATTTTGGGATGCGGCAGCGGTTGACGGTCGAGGTCACCGAGTTTGAAAGGCCGCATTTGTTTGTCGACGAAATGACCGACGGCGCTTTTCGCTCGTTCAAACACGTCCACGAATTTGTCCGAGTCCGAAGTGGAACGTTGATGCGCGATACGATTATCTGGAAATCGCCATTCGGGATCTTGGGCCGTATCGTCGATAAATTCGTTCTTGAGAAATATCTGAGAAATCTCGTAACGACACGAAACAAAAAGCTGAAAGAAATTGCTGAATCCTCTTAAACCATCCGTTTAGTGCAATTTCGTGTTATTTTGTGGTTAGGCTTCTTAAGACATAACCTCTAAATAACACCGAATACCACCAAAACAAGATTTTCGACGGTCAGTCGAATAACTTTTACCCAACTATTACAAACCACTCGTTCCCGAACTGTTACTCTAGTACTGTCTTAATTTAGCTGTGTAGTTATATCTTTGATGGAAAACGTCCTCGAATTCGAAAGCAAGCGAACCAGTTTCAATTGGAAAAACATCGCGATCGTAACATTTTTTCACCTCGCCGCCATTCCGGTTTTTTTTACTTTTAGCTGGTCAAATCTGGCAGCTCTTTTGATCGGCAACTGGATAGTCGGAAGCCTCGGAGTCGGGCTCGGTTGGCATCGTTTGTTGACGCATCGAGGGTTTACGGCTCCAAAGTGGCTGGAATATTTGCTGTCAACGTTCGCAACAATGTCGATGCAAGATCCGCCCGACAAATGGATAGCGACGCACCGAATGCATCATGCATTTGTCGATACCGACAAGGATCCCCACTCGGCCCGTTCGGGTTTCTGGTGGCCGCATATCGGTTGGGTACTAAAAGGAACTTCGCAGGATCATGATGCAGCTAAGATGAAAAAGTACGTTCCTGATCTATTGAAGGATCGCGGACACGTTCTGATCTCGCGTTTTTTCTATGTTCCGATCATCATCTCGGCTTTCATTTTATTCGCAATTGGCGGTTGGACGATGGTCGTTTGGGGCGTGGCGGCCCGTGTTGTTTTTGGCTGGCACACGACGTGGTTCGT
>JANLTF010000068.1:0-2095 GCA_031362825.1 Acidobacteriota bacterium
TTTCAAAAATCCCACGTTCGTTTCTGACATAACCTGTAAAGGGTCGGGGCGATTGGCGATAGAGAAAATAGAAGTGGTAAGGCTGTCCTGTCCGCAAACGGTCTGCCGTATCCGTCAACTTATTTTCTTTGGCGTAATTCAGAAAATCAATGTCTTCTTGGAAATTGTGCCGCTTGTCGGCAGGTTTGTCCGTGTAGCCGAAATTCTTGATCATCGTCTCAGCCCGGTCAGCCAACGCTTCGGGCGATTTCTGGAGCGGAGTCAGGTTAAAGGTCTTGTATCTGCCGTTGATAACAACCATCGAGATCAACGACGCGATCACTCCCAGCAGACAAAGCAATGCAACCAATGGTTTTAACGCTCCTTTTACGGGCGTCGCGGCGATCATCTCGGGCGAAGGCGTTTGCCCCGCGTCGAGCGCGATCTGCATCGGGTTGCCGCCGGGCAGGGCCATTGCGACCTGGAGAGCGCTTTGCGGGCGATTCTTTGGATCTTTTTCGAGGCATTGGGCGATGACGCTTTCGACGAGCGGGTCAATGCCTTTGACGATCTCTGACGCGTTGGTCGGCGTCGCCGTCTGCTGCATTTTGATCAGCTCCATCACGTTGTCCGCGATGAACGCCTGCTTGCCGGTGAAGATCTCGTAAATGACCAGCCCGAGCGCGTAGATGTCGCTGCGGACAGTCACGCCTTTGCCGGTGACCTGTTCGGGCGACATGTAAGCTGGCGTACCGGCACGGATGTTGTCGCCCTTCATTTCTTCTTCAAGACCGGCGATGCCAAAATCTGTGATTCGAGCGACGCCTTTGCTGTCGATGATGATGTTGCCGGGTTTGAAGTCGCGATGGAGAATTCCAGCCTTGTGGATTGCTTCCATTCCGACGCAAAGCTGTCGAGCGATCTCGACCGCACGCTCCGACGTAAATCGCCCGACCCGCGTCAACAGCGCCGACAGATCATCGCCATCGACAAACTCCATCGACAAAAAATGCCGCCCGTCGATCTCGCCGATGTCGAAGACTCGGCAGACATTTACATGCGAGACTTGACGCGCATTGCGCACTTCGCCATGAAAACGTTCGAGAGCGGCGCTATCATTTTGATAGCTGTCGGGTAGGAATTTGAGCGCGACCATTTGCGAGAGCTTGATGTCCTCAGCCTTATAGACCTCGCCCATGCCGCCTTTGCGATGAGGCCGATTATGCGGTAGCGACTCGCAAGCACAGTGCCCGCGACAAATTCGCCTGCCTTAGTGTCGGCAGTCGTGTTGGCTTTTATCTCCGTCTTGTTCTCGTTGCCGGAACTGTATAGTTTAGTTGGGGCTTCCATAAAAGAAATTCACCACAGAGTCACAGAGGACACGAAGATCTGACATTAGAGTCTTACCTGCTTCACTAAGATTACCGCATCGATCTTTCGCAGTTGATCTAGAATATCTTCCGACAAAGCGGAATCGATCTCGACTACAGCGAGCGCTTCGCCGCCTTTTTCTTGGCGGCCTAGGTAGAAGCGGCTGATGTTTACGCCGCTTGTGCCGAGGATCGTTCCCAGTTGGCCGATCACACCGGGGACGTCGCGGTTTTTTGTGACGAGCATAAAGCCTGACGGCACGGCTTCGATCGAGAAATTGCCGATGCTCGTAATGCGGCCTTCGCCGTTGGCGAAGACTTGGCCGGCTAGGGTTTGTTCGCCTTCGGATGAAGTGACTGCGGTCCGGATGTCAGCGTTGGCACCGCGTGGTGACGAGGTGTATGAGGTTGTAACGGCGATGCCGCGTTCCTCGGCGATGAGCAGCGCGTTGACGACATTGACGCGGGCTGAAACGTCGCGCAAGAGGCCGGCGAGAAACGCTCGCGTCACAGGTGCGGCGTCGCGTTCGGCAAGCTCACCGGTGTATTCGAGACGGACATTTGATATCGCGCCTTCGTCGAGTATCTGCGCCTGAAAGCGGCCGAGGCGTTCGGCAAGGTCGATGAAGGGCTGAAGGGCCTCGACCTCGGCGGCGGCCATCGACGGAGCATTTACCGCGCCTCTTAAAGTGCCGTCCATCAGATAGTCACGCATTTGCTCTGCCACTGTTAATGCCACGCCTTCC
>JANLTF010000383.1:0-3176 GCA_031362825.1 Acidobacteriota bacterium
GAAGCTATGGCACCGCGGGACTAAGAAAAGCGTTCTTTCCGACTGCGAGTGTTATCTTTCCGATCTCGAGGTCAATGCGAAAAGCCTCAATCATGCATACACAATCGCGTCAAAGCGGTTTGAAACTAAACGGTTAGCAAACACAGGAAACGTATTTATCCACGTTTATCACTACGGGAAGAAAGGATGGGAACGCCTCGAGTGGCTTAGAGAACGACTCGACGCTCAATTTGAACAAAGGTATGTAAAGACGGAAGCGCATGAGCCTGCAGTTCTTCAAGGTCGATCGCCATTGGTTGAGATTCCTGCGACGGAAGTTGAAGTTGCACAAGGTGAAGCGACACTCGAACTCCAAACCGATTTAGAGAAAACCTTTGAACAGGTGATTTCTGAAAATGGAGCCAAACAAGGATTTGACGAGTTAATGGAGCAGGGTTGGTATCATTATAATACGATGTTCATACGATACAACAAACGTCGGTCTTTCATACCTATTCCGCTTCGAATTCGACTCGATCATTTTAAGCTCTCAAAAAGTCAGCGAAGGGTCTTGAGATTAAATGCGGATCTGGATATGGAGATATTGCCGGTCGAAGCGAAAATGGACTGTGAAGAATTACAGCTGTTTCGCCGCCACAAGATACGGCTTGGAGCAAATGCCCCGGAGGAAGTTAACCTGCCGACAGGAAACCCACTGAACAAGAAGTTCTGTGTTTCGGAAGATGGCAGACTTGTCGCAGCCAGCTATTTCGAAATAGGATGCAAAACATCTTATGGCTATTACGGTATCTTTGACCCTGAAATTGAATGGCGGAGCCTCGGTATTTTCACGATGCTCAAGGAGATCGAATATTCGATCAAACATCACCTTGAGTTTTACTACTTGGGCTATGCCTTCGAACAGCCTTCATCCCTAGACTATAAGAAGCGGTTTTATGGCCTCGAATCCTATAGTTGGAGCGGTATGTGGAAAACATATCCCCGGCTGATGGAAGATACTTCGCGGCACTAGGGAACTCAGGCAATGATGGCGGTGCCAAAACGAACGGCGAAGAGTAGAAAAATAGACAAGAGCCATTCGCAAAATCAAAATTTGAAAATGAAAACATTCCTTGAATTGTTAAATGAGAAGATCATCATCTTTGATGGTGCAATGGGCAGCAATTTGCAGTCGCTTGATCTGACTATCGACGATTGGGGCGGGCCGGCGTTTGAAAATTGTTCGGAAAATCTGCTTTATACCCGGCCCGATGCGATCGAGACGGTGCATCGCAGCTTCCTTGAGGCGGGCTGTGATGTGATCGAGACGAACAGCTTTGGCGGTAGCGAGGTTGTGCTGGTCGAATTTGGCATATCCGACAAAACCTACGACGTAAATCTAAAAGCTGCACAACTAGCAAGGCGTGTTGCAAGCGGCTATTCGACGTACGACAAGCCGCGGTTTGTTGCGGGTTCGATCGGGCCGGGAACTAAGTTGCCAACGCTCGGGCATATTACTTACAACGATTTGAAGGATGCCTATCGCGAACAAGTTCGCGGCCTTATTGACGGCGGTGCCGACATAATGATGGTCGAAACGTGTCAGGATCTGCTGCAGACAAAGGCGGCCCTCGCGGCTATTTTTGAACATTTTGAGAAGACAAAGATCAAACTTCCGGTGATCGCTTCAGTGACGATCGAGATTTTTGGGACGATGCTGAACGGGACTGAGATCGGTGCGGCTTTGACTGCACTTGAGCCGTTTCCGATCGATGTTATCGGCATGAATTGCGGCACAGGGCCGAAACACATGGCTGATAGTTTTCGCTATCTTTGCGAAAATTCGCCAATACCTGTTTCGGTTTTGCCGAACGCCGGTTTGCCAGAGGTCAAAGACGGCAAGCAACACTACGATGAGACGCCTGAGAGTTTTGCGGCACAGGTCGAACATTTTGCGAACGATTTTGGTGCGAATATCGTTGGCGGCTGTTGCGGAACATCGCCCGAGCATCTGCGGCAGGTTGTCGAGCGTTTGAGCGGAATTTCGCCGAAACAGCGGGATGCAAAACTGATTCCGTCGGCATCGTCGATCTATTTTCAGCAGCCATACACGCAGGACGCTTCGTTCTTGATCGTCGGCGAGCGTGTAAATGCCTCCGGCTCGAAGAAGATGCGCGATCTGCTCGATGCTGAGGATTGGGACGGTCTGGTTTCGCTTGCAAAGTCGCAAGAGAAAGAGGGAGCACATATTCTCGATGTCAACGTCGATTTCGTCGGGCGAAACGGCGTTGCGGATATGCATGAGCTTGCGTCGCGGCTCGCGACAGCGGTCAAGATCCCGCTCATGTTCGACTCGACCGAGTGGGAAAAGATGGAGGCCGGCCTCGAACATGCTGGTGGCAAAAGTCTATTAAACTCAACAAATTACGAGGACGGCGAGGAGCGTTTTCTGAAGGTCCTCGACCTCGCTAAGCGCTTTGGAGCGGGCGTTGTCATCGGTTTGATCGATGAGGACGGAATGGCGCGTTCGTTCGATGACAAGGTGCGGATCGCCCGTCGGGCCTATAAGCAGGCGGTCGAATTCGGCATCGAATCTCACGATGTTTTCTTTGATCCGCTCGCTCTGCCGATCTCGACCGGAATCGAAGAAGACCGCAAGAATGCGGTCGAGACTATCAACGCGATCAAGCAAATTCATGAGGAAATGCCAGACGCGAACATAATTCTCGGCGTTTCAAACATCTCATTCGGCCTTAATCCGGCGGCTCGCGTCGTTCTCAATTCTGTATTTCTGCATGATTGCGTGGATGCTGGTATGAACTCGGCGATCGTCAATGCGTCAAAGATATTGCCGCTGATGCGATTCTCAGAGCTTGAGATCGACACGGCCCGCGATCTGATCTATGACCGGCGAGAATTCGACGGCGACATTTGCACATATGATCCGCTTGGCGATTTTTCGAATATGTTTCAGGGCAAATCGGCACAGTCGATCAAGCCGGACATTTCAAATCTGCCGATCGAGGAAAAGCTAAAACATCACATCATCGACGGCGAACGCATAGGATTGGAAGATTCGCTGAAAGTCGCTCTCGAAAAATATCCTCCGCTTGAGATCATCAACGACATCCTGCTCGATGGTATGAAAACGGTCGGTGAACTTTTTGGCAGTGGACAAATGCAGCTGCCGTTCGTAC
>JANLTF010000157.1:0-3169 GCA_031362825.1 Acidobacteriota bacterium
TGCCCCGTAAATTATTAATACGCTGGGAGATCGTCTAATGGTAGGACTGCAGTCTCTGGATCTGCCTATCGGGGTTCGAATCCCTGTCTCCCAGCCAACATTTTTCAATTGAGAATGGACAATTAATAATTGAAAATCCAGGCCCGCTGGTTTTTGATTGTCAATTGTCCATTTTCAGTTCTCAATTCTATGGAAGGTTGGCACGAAACAGAGGTTCGCGTTCGATATGCCGAGACCGACCAGATGGGCATTGTGCATCACGCCAATTACCTGGTCTGGTTCGAGGTCGGCCGCAGCGACCTGTGCCGGGCACGCGGTTTCTCATACAAAGAAATGGAAGAGCATGATGATGCTCTGATGGTCGTCGCTGAGACCTACGTCCGCCACAAATCGCCCGCATTTTACGAAGACATCCTGACAATTCGCACCAAGGTCGGCGAGATCCGCAGCCGCAGCCTACGCTTTTTTTACGAGGTCCATCGGGCATCTGACGACGTGCTGATCGCCGAGGGCGAGACCAACCACGTGGTGACCGATCACAAAAAGAACGTGAAACGCCTGCCCGACTATTACCGCGACCGCCTCATAGGACAGCCCGAAAACGCTTTTCCCGCGGGACAGGCACCGTCTTAATAAGTCCCAAATCGAAAGTCCCAGAAGTCCCAAGTCTTCGATTTGTCGGCAAATTCGTCAATTTGCGGCCTATTAGTCAATATGTGAATTGAAGACTTGGGACTTTGGGACTTGGGACATTAGACTTATTACATGCCCGGAACCGGAAAGTCCGAAGTAATTTTTGTCGCCGCAATGATGATCTTGATAATGATCCTCTCGATCACCGCTGTTTACGTGTTTTTTAGGACGTACAAAAAAGAAATGCGTGACAAGGAACTGCGAAAGCAGGCGAAATTGAAGGAACCGGAAAAAGAGGAAGTCGAGACAGGGCAGAAACACGACCAGTAGGGAGTGTGCTGGTCAGGCCCAGACCCCGAATTTGAGATTTCAAATTTGAGATTTGAAATTAAGATTCGAAATAAGCAATGCCGCATCCGAATATTCTTGATCCAAAACACACGGCCCTTGTCGTGATCGACATTCAAGAGGGCTTTCGCAATGCGATTCCTGATTTTGGCTTGATCGCATCGCGGGCGGCGATCGTTGTTCGTGGATTTCAGATTCTTGGTTTGCCGGTCTTGGTCACTGAGCAATATCCGAGAGGCCTTGGGCATACTGCTGCGGAGATAACGAGAGTGTTCTCCGAATCCGACGAAGTATTCGAAAAGTCAGCATTTAGCTCGTGCGGAGCCGAGCCATTCGTCGCCAGATTAAACGATCTCAACATCAAACAAATCGTCATCTGCGGCCTCGAAACGCATGTTTGCGTAAATCAGACGGCTCACGATCTGCTCGAACGAGGCTTTCAAGTACATATTTTGACCGACTGCGTTTGCTCGCGGTTTGTTTACAACAAAATTGCGGGTCTCGCCAAAATGCTCGCAAGCGGAGCGATCTCATCGTCGATCGAGATGGCGTTGTTCGAGCTGCTTCGAGACTCCAGACACGAGCAGTTTAAACAAATTCAGGGGCTGATAAAATAGGCAATGAATAGTGAAGTCACGAATGAGCAGGCCAGGTCGACGGCGGAGGTCTTTTCTTCGTCTCAGGTAGCCATCGGAACGTTTATCGGTGGCCCCATCGCAGCTGGATTTTTGCTTGCTCATAATTTTCAATCGCGACGACGATTCATCATGGCCTTGATATCGGTAGCATTTGGCGTCGTAACAGCGTTCTTACTTTCGTGGAACACAATCTACATTCGGAAAGATGAGCTTATTTTTCTGATACCGATTTTGCTGACCTTTCTAATGGTAACGGCTTTAGGGGTTGCTCTTATTTCTCATTTCATTGTCGATACTGACGCAAACGGCGTTAATCAATCGAGTGAGGAAATTTTATGGAAGTGGACTGTGTTAGTGGGAGTGTCGAGTTTGGTCGTTCAAATTGGTTTACTTTTTTCCGTGTACGGTTGGCTTATTTGGTCGTTCCTAAGCTCTCCTGAGTATTAATCGATGGATATTCTCTCATCACTAAACCCGCAGCAGGTCGAGGCCGTAAAAACGACCGAAGGGCCGTTGCTTATTCTCGCCGGTGCCGGTTCGGGCAAGACGCGTGTGATCACGGTGCGGATCGCGTATCTTATTGCGGAGAAAGAGGTTACGCCGCACAATATTTTGGCGGTTACGTTTACGAATAAGGCGGCGGGCGAGATGCGTTCGCGGGTTTCGGAGCTGCTGAAAGATCAACATTTACAGTCAAATCCGCTAATTTCGACGTTTCACAGTCTGTGTGTAAGGATCCTGAGGCAAGATATTGAGAAGCTTGACGAAGGCTATACAAAATCGTTCACGATATACGACACCGACGACTCGAACAAGGTCGTGAAGGCTTGTATCAAGGACCTCGGACTTGACGAAAAGCAGATCGTTCCGCGTGTTGTTCGCGGTGCGATCAGCCTGGGCAAGAATCGCGGCGAGGACGCGGAGATGTTTGCGTCGAAGATCGAGTACGGGGATGAGAAACGTGCGGCGATGGCAAAGGTCTTTAAGATGTACGACGAACGTCTGAACACGGCGAACGCGCTCGATTTTGACGACTTGCTTATCAAGACGGTCAAACTGCTCACAAAATCGCCTGAAACCCGGGAGAAATATAACGAAAGGTACAAATACATTCTGGTTGACGAATATCAGGACACGAACGCTCTGCAATTTGCGTTGATCAGTTTTTTGACGGAGAAGCAGCAGAATATCTGTGTGGTTGGTGATGATGCCCAGAGTATTTATGGTTTTCGGCAGGCCGATATTCGTAACATTCTAGGGTTCGAAGAGCATTTTCCGACCGCAAAAACGATCTTGCTCGAGCAGAATTACCGCTCCACGCAAACGATCCTCGATGTCGCCCATGCGATCATCGACAAGAACATCAATCAAAAGAAAAAGAAGCTCTGGACCGCAAATCCGGGCGGCGAACGCATCTTTTACTATCAGGCGTACGACGGCGACAGCGAGGCGAGGTTTGTTGCGTCAAAGAACGACGAGCATCAACGCCGGCGGGGCGATTCGCGAATAGCGGTTCTATATCGCACGAATGCACAGTCGCGGCTGTTCGA
>JANLTF010000203.1:0-7588 GCA_031362825.1 Acidobacteriota bacterium
TGGTCCCGCTCCTCCCGCCGAATGTTTGACCTCCCACGGAGCATGCCGATATCACCTGCCGCTTGTGCTACCTCGACACAGCCAAATCGCAACATGCTTCGCAAACGGGCTGCCTGATTGGCCGGAATGCCGTCGAGCAACTCGCGCAAATCCTCGATCGAACGTGCGAAGAATTCGTCCGTAGGCCGCTCATCAAACCAACTGACGAGTCGTTCGTAATCGGAATGGCCGGGGTGAACCCGTAGGTTTCCGGCAAAATTCGAAATAGCTTTTTGTTCGCTCGCCTGAAAATGACCTTCTGCCCATGCGACCTGTATGAACGGGACGAGAAAAAGCAGCGGTAGTTTGTAAGGCTCGTAACCTAACTCCGTGCCCTTCGCAATTACTTGAGGCGGAAATTGATAGTCGGGTTTCATTATTGGTTCTCCTATACGCTGACTTATCTTGATTTAACCTGTCGACTCGATATTCAGCTTTTGGGCGATCCGCTTGACGGTGTGAATTTCTTCGTCGCAAATTTTCGCGCCGCCCGCCGGAAAATTCGTCGATCCGCCCGACGCTTCGGCGATCCGCGTGCAGTCGGCAAGCACATCCATTTTACGTTGACTTTTTTCGTCCGCGTCGAGACGTTGCCAACGCTGCCGGAGAATGTCGAGCGAGAGGTCGTAAAAATCGTCCGTCGGATGCAACTCAAGCCATTCCGCCAGTCGTTGATGTGCTGTCGAACCGCTCTTTATTCCCATTCGCTGGGCCGCTTCAAAAACAAGACGGCGTTCCCGTTTGGTCACTCTGCCCTCAGCCCATGCGGTTTTAACTAGGGGCACGAGCGGGATCAGTTGGGCATAGTCGTCGAGAGTTGCCATGCCCTCGGCCTCCTGGTAATGATCATCGTTAACAGCGGGTTCCACAGTCTCCATTTGAATGTTTTCTGTTTCAAGCCCGGCAGCGACAGTTTTCTTGATATCAGCCTCCATAGCGGCCTCCTTTGCTTTTTCTAGTTGATTAGCGAGAAATAGGAGAGCTTCCTCCTGGTTTTTAGATATTCTTTCGCCTCGGAGAAACTCGATCACGCTGTCGGAGCCTTGTTCGGCGACGAATTGGGCCTGGCTTAGGAGGCCAAATATTAAGAGTTTTCGACTATCATCAGGCAGATCTTTCAACAATTCTCCAAGTGCATCCCACAGTGCTTCGACCTTCGGCGGAGCCGGCCGCGAAAGCAAATACTCCATCAATTCACGATAACCGTCGGAAGTTTCGACCAACCCATAAACCTCAGCCGCTTGGACGATCGGATCCAATTCTCCCCGCGTTACGCGTCCGTCCGACCAGGCGATTTCGACAAGCGGCATGAGCAGAAGCGATGAATGGTTGTAAATTCGTGCCCGTTCCGCAGGCTCGTCGCCGGAAACAGTTTTATCAACCGACATCAAGATCGCTTTTAATCGCTCGGCCCATTCAACAAAGGCTTTTTTCATGCCAATGTGCCGTTTATACTCCCTAAATCCTCGTACAAAAAATGAGCTCACTTTAGTTTCTCCTTTAGGTCGTGCTGACGGGCGTTTGTGCCTGTCGCCAGAAAGAACGATTGCTGAACGGCTCCGTGCCTTGAGATGCATTTGTTTCGGCTGAAAAAACGCAAGATCTTGGCTGCCCAACTTGGAGGTGGACTAGTCCGGTCTAATGACTCTTCGAAGCTGTTTGTCCGAAGCGGGTTTTTAAGAACTGTAGAACCTTTGGTATATCTTCGCGCTCAAGCGATACCTTTTTGTGCCGTTTGGTTCGGGCGAAGTTTGGCCTGCTCTGAAACCGCTGTATTAATAGCGGAAAAAGCTCTTCTCCCAGAAGCCGAAACACCTTTCCCATAAGTTTCTTTTTCATCACGTCACCTCTATAACCCTTAAAACGTTCGCCCCCGATTGCGTGGCTCGGTTTGTGCAAAGGCTGTTTGCAAGGCAAGTGCCACGGACGTAGTTGAAACAAAGCAGCCAGTTGTTGTTGCCGAATATCGATGAAAGTGTGGAAAGACGAGGAAAATACAAGACCCTCTAACTTTCTTGTAACAGAGGATAGAAGCTTAAGGAGGCGGATCAACCGTGGTGAATTTCCACAACCGTGAGTTGTCATGCCACAATTGGAATCAGATTTAGCCGATGAGTATCAACACAAAATTAGTTCTGCTGCTAACGCTGGGGGTCGGTGCGGTAATGTTGATCGCAAGCTTTTTAAGCTTGCGACAGCGTGAAGCCGCTCTTGAATCAGCCTTGAGCGATGAACTCCGGGCTCACGCCGTTACTTTGCAAATAGCGCTCGTAGAAAGTTATGAAAGCGGGCGAACAGCGGACGCACAGAGACTGGTTGACCTGCTTCATGAAAACAGTCAAATCTATGGCGTATTCCTGTTTGACGAGAACGGTCGTCTGCGGTCTCTTTCGCAAATCGTTACTGCTACCGAATTTCGCGATCCGCCTGAACTGAAGATCGTTTTGGAGCAGGGTGAGTCTGTCGAGTTTGTCAGATCTATCGACAACCAGAGATTTTTGTCTATCATTTTGCCGATAAACGTTGCGGACGGCAAACGCGGCGCGGTGGAAATGGTCAAACCTCTCGCCCTCATTGAAAACGACATTGCCCGGGCTCGTTTCAACTGGCTTTTAACCACTCTTCTGTTGCTCGCGACGATTTTTCTCCTCGTTTTTGTCGTTTTACGTCAAAATCTTTCGCGGCCGATTCAGGCACTTCTCGTTGGAGCGAGAACATTGGGACGCGGAGATCTTTCGCACCGCGTAGCCGTAAGAGATTCTCATGACGAACTCGCGCAGCTTGCGGCAGAATTTAACCGAATGGCCGAGAATCTGGCCGAGCACCGACGCACCGCCCAGACTGAAACGGAAACCCGTTTGAATCTCGAAAAGGAACTTCGCCATAGCGAACGTCTTGCGTCAGTCGGAAAACTCGCAAGCGGCATTGCCCACGAACTTGGTGCTCCGCTCAACGTGATCGACGCACGTGCGGAACAGTTGCTCGGTAGGCCGAACCTGGCAGACGAAAAACAGATCAAGAATCTGACCATCATTCGATCCCAGTGTGCTCGGATCACGCATATCGTCCGACAGCTTTTGAATCTGGCAAGACCTTATGATCTACAGTTAGAAGAGATTCGAATTGGCGACCTGATAAGATCGGCGCTTGAAGGATTTGAGGCGAGTGAAACGATAAAAATCGATTTCGAAGCAAAAAATGGTTTGACGATCTTGGGCGATGGTGACTTTCTGCGGCAGGTCTTTTTCAACATTTTCCATAACGCCGTTCATGCAATGTCGGCGGGCGGGGAGCTCAAGATCGAAATTTCCAAAACCGCACGCGAGAACAAGAACTTTGTCGTAGTCGAGATCTCTGACACAGGCACTGGCATCGCTCCTGATAATCTAGAACGAATCTTTGAACCGTTTTACACGACCAAAGCTATCGGCGAGGGTACGGGCCTAGGCTTGTCCGTTTCGCGCCGGATCGTCGAAGAACACGGTGGAATTATTGAAGCCTCGAACAATGCCGCTAACGGGGCGAGTTTTACAATTTACTTACCAACAAACGAAGAACTATGAAAGAGCGAATTCTAATTGTCGAAGACGACGCCGACATGCGCGAGCTACTCGAAGAAGTCCTGACTGAGGCGGATTTTGAAGTTGTTACCGCAGCAAATGGGCGTTTCGCTCTCGCACACATCGAGAACAAACAGGAACAGATCGATTTGGTCGTAACCGACGTTCGGATGCCTGAACTTAGGGGCGACGAGCTTTTGGCGAAGGTGCGTCAGACGCGCACAGAAACTCCGGTCATCGTCATAACGGCCTTCGGCTCGGTCGAGAATGCGGTCGAAATGGTCAAACAAGGAGCATATTCGTACCTAACCAAGCCGTTTGCGACAAAAGACTTACTGGAAGTTGTCACCGGTGCTCTAATGCAGACGGCCGCCGCCAGAGCTCGTGCCATGCTGCTCCGCGAGATTCCGGCTTTGGACACCCGAATTATCGGAGCATCGCGCCCGATGCGCGAACTCCAGGATATTATCAGCCGCGCGGGACCTTCCGATAGCAACATCCTGATCACAGGCGAGAGCGGGACGGGCAAAGAACTCGTCGCCCGAGCCGTTCATGACGCCTCGACCCGCAACAGGAAAGAGTTTGTCGCAGTCAACTGCGCCGCGATTCCGGTGGAATTGGTCGAATCAGAACTGTTCGGACATACCGGACAGGCGTTCACTGGAGCTCGGCAGGCGCGAGCGGGTTTGTTTGAAACAGCCGACGGTGGAACCCTATTTCTGGATGAGATAGGAGAATTACCTCTCAATATACAGCCGAAACTTTTGCGAGTCTTGCAGGAAGGCATGATACGCCGAGTCGGCGACAACAGGGAAAGGCAGGTTGACGTGCGTTTGATTGCGGCAAGCAACCGTGATTTGGAGAAAGCGGTGGCAAGCGGCGAATTTCGCGAAGATCTATATTGGCGCATCAATGTTATTCATCTCTCTGTCCCGCCTCTGCGAACTCGAACCTTTGACATTCCTCTGCTGGTCGAACACTTTTTGGCGAAGATCGCAAAAAAACAAAACACCGCACCGCGTTCGATCACTCCTGACACGCTCGCGCTGCTAACGGTGTATTCGTGGCAAGGTAATGTGCGCGAATTGGAAAATACGATTGAAAGAGCGGTTGCTCTGGCACGCGGCCCGGTTTTGACGATCGAGGACTTGCCAGAACGAATACGCGAGGCGAGCAGTCAAACAACCGCAATTCTCGCCACCGCAAAATCGAAACGCCTGACGCTGGCCGAACTGGAACGTGAATACATCTTGGAGGTCCTTCGTGAATCCGGCGGTAACAAATCGCGCGCGGCCGAAACGCTCGGCTTAGACCGTAAAACCCTTTACCGCAAACTAGACGAGTATCGCGAAAGCAACCCTGATCTACAGAATAAAAAAGACGAGCCAGCCAGTTTCTGAATATTTATGGAAACGAAAGCAAAACCAATTCGCAAGTCCCCGTGGTTTCGATGTGTAACGCCGCTCTTTCGGGCTGTGGTGGGCAAGCAGAAGGAAGCCTCGGAAAAGCTAAATTCAAGATCTATGTTTGATTGATCCACCGCTGTTTCTTTCCGGCCCAGCATTGAGGTGAACTGGGACAATCGCAACGTCAATGAAGACGGCGACTAGGGTTATCGGCTTTTCGTTTTTCGCGTCTGATACATCAGAATATCTAAAATTCCTCTGTCAATTCTTTGTTGTAGCCATCTTTCACCGATATCAAGGGATAAGTTAGTAACACTGGGGAACGTGGTACGACGCTTGCTTCTCAGTCTTAAGAAGAGCCGTCGAAAGAAACGGAAACCACTTGCAATGAATGGACAAGGGGGGATTGGGATATTCTATCTGTTCGACGGTTCTTCTTGAGCCGGGAGGCACGTAAGTCATGAGAAGTAAGATCTTTAATGGTGTTGAAAATGTTGACAGATCCAAGACGCGAAGGCCCGGGAAACCACAAATTTCACGGCTCTGGCTATTCGTGCCGGGAATCCTGCTGGCAGCCGGGGCTTGGTTTGTTTACGCTCTGTTTTACACGGATTACTTGTGGTTTTCGAGCGTTGGATTCGAAGTCGTTTTAAGCACCCTGCTGACTGCGGGATTGGTTTCGGCCCTGATGATCGGAGTTGCCGCGGGCGTTTTGACTTTCGTCAATTTGCGCGTGGCGGTCGGGCGGACTCCCGAACCGCCAGAGATAATTTATGAATCGCATGAAGATGTCGGAATTGCACTAAGCTCCGCCCAACCACCACCGCTTTCGACCATCCTACGCTACGCCCCGATTCCTGCCGGAATAATAGTCGGACTGCTGGGGGCTTTGACAGGCTGGGGTTTAGGCGAAACTTTCCTGCGCTATTTATACCAAGTCCCATTCGGTTCGGCTGATCCTATCTTCGGATACGACATCGCGTTTTATGTATTCACTCTGCCCGTGCTGGACCGACTTTCAGCTTTGTTACTGACATTATTGGTTGTCAACGTTGTCGGAGCTGTCGCTGTCTACCTGGCATCCACGAAGATCGAGATAAACAAGACTACCGGCAAACTGAGTAAATTCGAGTTTCCTCGTGCGGGACGGGGCCATATTCTCGCGTTGTTGGGGGGGTTCTTTCTGCTCATTGCAGGGAAAGCTTTTCTGGCGATGCCAAATCTCCTGTTAATGAACGACGGTTCGTTTTTTGGCGCAAGTTTCACAGATGTCAACGCAGTTTTGCCGCTTCTGTGGGTGCAAATGGCAACCGGCGCCCTAGCGGCGATCTTCACATTCGTCTGCATCTTTCGCAAAGGGTTCGGCTGGCTATGGACAGGCGTATCGGTGTTGGCGCTCGTCTGGCTCGCCGGCTTTGCCTATCCGGCGTTCGTACAGCGTTTTTCCGTTGCGCCCAACGAATTGGGCAAGGAAACCGAGTTTATTCGCCACAATATCGAAGCGACCAGGACAGCTTATGCAATAAATAGTGTGGAGGAACGCGAACTTTCGGGTAGCCAAACGCTTACCGCGGCAGACATTCGGGAGAATCAGCGGACAATTAGCAATATCCGCCTCTGGGACACACAACCCCTACTTGATACCTTCGCGCAGATCCAGGAGATTCGCACCTACTACGAATTCCAATCGGTTGACAATGATCGGTACAAGATCAACGGCGAAATTCAGCAGGTCATGATCAGCCCGCGCGAATTGAATGCTGCCAGCCTTCCGAACCGAAACTGGATCAATGAGCATCTGACCTTCACCCACGGCTATGGAGCAGCGGTTGGACCGGTTGATAAAGTCACAGCCGAAGGTATGCCCGAATTGTTCGTTAAGGACATACCGCCGACTGTAACAGTGCCGGAACTTACGATCGACCGGCCGGAGATCTATTTCGGTGAAATGTCGAATGAACGCATTTACGTCAACACCAAGACCGAGGAGTTCAGCCATCCGGCCGGTGAACAGAACGTCTTTCTAAATTATTCGGGCGACGGCGGTATCCCGATCGGTTCGACATTTAGCCAATTATTATTCGCTACGCGATTTGGCGATCTAAAAGTGCTGCTTTCAGACGATTTGACCGCCGAGAGTAAGGTCGTTCAGATACGCAACATCCGCGAGCGTTTGCAAAAGGTTGCGCCCTACCTAAGGTTTGACAACGACCCGTATCTCGTCATCAACGAGGGTAAATTATTCTGGATCGCCGACGCCTATACAACAACCAACCGTTATCCGTATTCACAACCGGTCGATGGCATCAATTACATACGAAATTCAGTAAAAGCCACGATCGACGCCTATCATGGCACTGTAAATCTCTACATATCCGATCCGAACGATCCAATAATCCAAACATACGCCCGCGTTTTCCCCAACACGTTGAAACCGCTGGCGGAAATGCCTGCAAGCTTGCGAGCGCATATGCGTTATCCGGAAGACATCTTCCTTATGCAGGCCAAGGTCTTTGCGACCTATCAAATGAACGAGCCGCAGGAGTTTTATAATAAGGAAGATCAATGGACGATTGCCCAGAC
>JANLTF010000235.1:0-4202 GCA_031362825.1 Acidobacteriota bacterium
GCGGCGACGAGATCCAGCAGCCGAACGAGCAGCACATCCTCGTGCCGACACCGCGGACCGAGACGGCTGAGAACCAGCCTGAATCGCAGAGCTTCAAGATCACCGACAAAGTTCTTCGGAGCATTGAAGCAAATACCGGCGGCGTTTTCGTGGTCAATCTTCCGGCGGCCGATCTGGTTGCCGAGACCGGAATGCTTGAGCGAACTATCGAGGCGGTGCAGTTTGTCGACACATGTCTCGGCGGCATCGTGGACAAGGTTCGCGAGGCTGGCGGTATTGCCTTGGTCACTTCGACCCATGGCAATTGTGAGGAGATGTTTGATGTCGTAACGGGCGAACCGCAATATCTAACAACCCAGAATCCTGTTCCGTTTCATTTTGTCTCTGATTCGGTGAATGGACTAAAGCTTCGGGACGATGGCGTACTCGCCGATATTGCACCGACAATATTGGGCATTCTCGACATCGAAAAGCCAAACGAGATGACGGGCCGCGACCTCCGATCGGGCTAGATCTTTGACAATATATATTCCGCATTACGCGCGTTTCAACTTCGCCGAAAGTTTCCTATAATTGTCTTTCCGCGCAATTTGAGAAGGGAATTTATGGTTGAAGAATTCGCGTTCGACAATACAGAAGAACGCCGCAAGTCGCGTCAAAATAGTACCGGTTGGGTAGAGGTTATCGCCGGATCAATGTTTTCCGGCAAGTCCGAAGAGCTGATCCGCCGCCTAAATCGGGCACGCATCGCTAGGCAAAAGGTGCAGGTGTTCAAGCCGCAGATCGACGCGCGTTATTCGATCGAACACATCGCCTCGCATTCGGGCCAGAAACACGATTCTACACCGGTCTCGAGTACGGCAGAGATGATGAGTCAGGTCGCTGCGGACACTCAGGTGGTCGGTATCGACGAAGGGCAGTTTTTTGATATGGAGATCGTCGCCGCCGTAAACCGGCTCGCCGAGATCGGCAAACGCGTCATCGTTGCCGGACTAGATCAGGATTACACCGGACGGCCGTTCGAGCCGATGCCGCAGTTGCTGTCGATCGCCGAATTTATCACAAAAACGCATGCCATCTGCGTAAAATGCGGCGGCACTGCCAACTACTCACAACGAACCGTCGAATCCGACGCTCGTGTAGAAGTTGGTGCTGCAGATAAATATGAGGCACGATGCAGAATGTGCTTCGTGCCGCATGCTGATTCGCCGACTCTGCACGACTAAACTGTGACCATGAAAAATACTGTGTTCATGCTGCTACTCATGTTAACCCTGATAACAAGTAGCTTAGCGCAAACCCGGGCCGCAGCCGACATCCTCGACGAAGTCAACAAAATTCGTGCGATCGATAACCATTCGCACCCTCTCAGAGTTTCGAAACCGGGTGAAACAGACGACGAGGGCGATGCGATCGCCTGCGGTGCGCTTGAATTTGTCGCTCCTCCGCCGATGCGCCTTCGCATCGACAATCCTATTTACGTTGGTGCGTGGCGGGAGCTATTTGGCTACGTGTTCGAAGATATGAGCGAGCCTCATGTTCGCGAACTCCTTTCCAAAAAGTACGCGGTGATGGCCGAAAAGGGGGAAGGTTACCCGGCTTGGGTACTCGACAAGCTGAATATCGACGTGATGCTTGCGAGCCGTACAGCAATGGGACCCGGGCTCGTAGCCCCGCGCTTTCGGTGGGTCTCGTATGGGGATCCGTTTCTGCTGCCATTCAGTACTAAGTTAGCCCGTGAGAGAAACTCAGATCTCAAATTCTTCTACTCGCAGGAAGAAAAACTGTTCGTTCGCTATCTTTCCGATCTTCAGATTCGCAGGTTGCCCGCCGATCTTGACCTCTATTTGAAGAATGTGGTTACCCGCACGCTTGAGACTCAAAAGAGCAAAGGTTCGGTAGCCGTAAAGTTTGTTTCGGCCTATTATCGAACACTTGATTTTGCGCAGGCTTCAGAGAAAAACGTTCGAGCGATCTATCGAAAATATAAACTGGGCGGCGAGCCGACTCCCGGCGAGTATAAGGAGTTCCAGGACTTCGTATTTCGATATATAGTGCAGGAATCCGGCCGTTTGGGTCTCGCGGTCCATATTCATACGGGCGGCGGATGCGGACATTATTTCAACCTGAAGACCGCAAATCCGATCTTGCTTGAGCCGTTCATAAATGAGCCGAAGACTCGAAAAACGAGCATTGTACTTGTTCATGGTGGCTATCCATATACAGATGAGACGGCATTTCTGCTTGAAAAACCAAACGTCCACGCCGATTTTTCGGCTCAAACGTTTCTTTTATCACCGCAGGCTTTGAGCCGGGTTTTGAGATCTTGGCTTGAATACGAGCCAGAAAAAGTGTTGTTTGGGACGGACGCCTCACCGGCGACGCCGGAGATCGGCTGGGAGGAATCGGCTTGGTTGACGTCTAAGGTCGCCCGCGAAGCCCTCGCAATTGCGCTTACCGAAATGGTCGAAAGTGGCGAGATCACACGGGCCCGGGCTTCCGAACTCGCAAAAATGGTAATGCGCGACAATGCAGCCGCCCTATACAATATCGGCAAATGATGAGGATGTGCCGGTGCGAGTCGTCTCTCTACTTCACCATTTTCATCGAATAAAGTATCGCCGGAAAGTCGTCTTTGTGTTTGTCAAAGTTGGTGCCTTTGGTCGATGTAATGACGTTCAGCATCTGCTTTTGGCCGAGGTAGGTTCGATAAGCGATCCATTGATGACGACGCGGATCGTCTTTACCTTCGGGCGGAGCTTCGGTAAATTCGACGCCCTGAATACCGTCGATCTCGAGCATCCTGACGGATTCGTATTTGCCGTTCTTGAGCTGTTGCATCGCCTGATCATGGTACGCCTTTAGGCTGACATCCATCGGAAACGTGTCCGGCATCACCGAGATATTCACAAGCAAAAAGGCATTGTCGGCCGATTTATAGTTGAAGGTCTCTTTCTTGACATCCATCTTTGACCAGCCCATCGGCAGCCGCCACGTTATTCCCTGATCAGCCCATTTTGCCTCGATGCCTGTATCGAGTATCGTTTGCTGCTCAGAGGTGAGTCTTGGTTTTTCGACCGTGTCTGTCGAAGACGATTTCGTCGCTGAATTCGATGACGAATTCGAATTGCCACTCGCCGTGTTTGAATTCGAGCCGGGAGTTCCGGTCAATTGTTTGAGCCGATCACCAAGACCGCAAAATGTAAGTGCAAACGATATTAGACCTAAAGTTAAGAAGTGATTTCACGATCAACGCCTCCGCAGTTCAATTTAGAAAAACTGCCTTATTGTCACCGTATTAAGCCCAAAATGCAAAGAGGCTAAGGTTGACTTTTAGGGCAAACGAGGTGCATATTAGGTTCATCCGAACTCGCAGGTTTACTTTTGTAGAAATTCAACCAGGAGAACTCTAATGCCATACGCCATCACACGTTACAGCAAATTCGCCCTTTGTTTCGCCCTTGCGGCAAGCATTCTTCTATCTCCGCTCACATTGATTACGCAGGCAAATGCCCAAACGGTACCGAATTTGGTCGCCTCGCTCAACTTTGATCCCGAGACGGACGGTTTTGGGTTTGAAAACTATACTGCCAAAGATCACGACGGCAGCAAAGATATGAACGCGGCGGATATGGTCCGAATGTTCGGCACTGCTGCCGTTTGTAAAAACGCCGGGGCGACCGCAGCAAACTGCGTGATGAAGGCCTCCGCCCGTGAATGGATGGACGGTGAACTCGAATCAATGGGCAGCGGGCACTGCGAAGGTATGGCCGTTGCCTGTTTGAGGTTTAACAAGCAGATGCCTTTCAAGGGCAAACGGGCCGCCTCGGACTTCAAGCCTGGCGTAAAGAAGCCGTTCGAACTCGAGCTAGATCCCGCTCTCGCAAATTACATTGCGTACTATTGGGCCACACAGTCTTTGCCGGAGGTACAGGAACTTGGTGAACAATGGTCGAAAAAAGGGCCGCTCGCGATCGTCAACGAACTGATCAGATCGATGAACGCCGGCGACGAAACGTACACCTTTGGTATATGCAAACGCAATGGCGAGGAATGCGAAGAGGGTCACGCCATTACTCCGTTTGCCGTCGAGGACGCGGGCAGCAGTTATAAAGTGCATGTTTACGACAACAATGATCCCGGCGACACCAAAATGCTGACGGTTCAGAAAGGCGGAAAGAACACATGGAACTACGTTGCCG
>JANLTF010000239.1:0-2306 GCA_031362825.1 Acidobacteriota bacterium
GTTTCGAACGCGTTGAATAATGGATTCTTCAAAAAAGGCGACAAATCGTTCAAAGCGGGGCGGATTGGCGATATCGAGGTGGTGGACGATGAGGTGCGGCTCGGGAAACCGTTTATATTCAAAAAGGATAATGTGGATAAATTCGATTTCTAGGCCGACTGGAGCGGCAAGCATCCCTGCTTGCCACGCTGCGGCTTCCGCAGCGTTGAGGTGTGGCGTTTAAGTTGGTTGGATTGATCTGCGGCGCATAAGCGGTCTTCGACCGCTGGCAAGCAAGGATGCTTGCCGCTCCAGTCAATTCTTATTCGGCTGCGGGGTGACGCGGAGATATGGTTTGATCTCGTTCCAGCCTTTGGGGAATTTTGTTTTGGCGTCTTCGTTTGAGACGGCGGGGACGATGATGCAATCTTCGCCGTCTTGCCAGTTTACGGGAGTGGCGACGGAGTAGTTGGCGGTAAGTTGCAGGGAATCGATCACCCGCAGCAGTTCCGCAAAGTTCCTTCCCGTCGACGCCGGATAGGTCAGCGTCAGTTTTACCTTCTTGTCCGGCCCTATCACAAAGACCGAGCGCACCGTGAACGTGTCGCTGGCGTTCGGGTGGATCATGTCGTAGAGATTGGCGACTTTGCGGTCGCTGTCGGCGATCATCGGGAAATTAACGGCCGTGCCCTGCGTTTCCTCGATGTCCTTTTCCCAACCGATATGCGATTCCAGCGGATCGACGCTCAGCCCGATGACCTTGACGTTACGCTTGTCAAACTCCGGCTTCAACCGTGCCGCCATTCCCAGCTCGGTCGTACAGACCGGCGTGTAATCCTTCGGATGCGAAAAAAGCACACCCCAACTGTCCCCAAGCCACTCATGAAAACTAACCGTCCCCTGCGTCGTCTCCGCCACAAAATCCGGTGCCAAATCCCCAAGCCGTATCGCCATACCATCCACCTCCGTTTATACAATCAAGATTATAGCAGAGCCATCACGGGCGTGGGAATGAAAAGTGTACGCGCCCGCTCTCTGGCATGTTCGTTTTGATTGATATGTCTCCAATTGCGACCGTCAAATCCTGGATTGCGCGTATAATCTATTAAGGCTTCCATGATCTCAAAGCAATATATTATCAACGTCCAACTTAAGCGGTCCGAGGTTCCGTTGCACTTAGTTTTGTCGAAGTGTCGAAAAATAATACAACGAATCGCGAAAAAGTGCGACAACTTTCGTGAAATCCGAACCAATCGTGAGATAGCGTGACGGACGCGAAAATCGCCGTTCGGACGCAGAAAAAGCTCCACGGACCAAGAAAAACAACGACGGTTGGAGAAAAAACTGTGCGGATGGAGAAAACTTCCGTCGGACGCGGAAGAAAGGCGGCGTAGGCGTTGAGACTGATTTTTGTTCGACGGAGAGACAGCGTGAGAGATTTTCATCTACACGCCGCCCGCTTACGCAGGCGGTTCTGACTTGGGTTCTTCGCTCTCTATGGCTTTTCGCAGGCGGAGGAGTTGGATGCGTTTTTCGTCCGCTTTTAGGATCTCGATGTCTAGGCCCCGGAGAGTGAGCTGGTCGCCGATTTTGGGGACGTAGCCGGCTTCGGAGGTGACGAGGCCGGCGATGGTGTTGTAGTCTTCGTCTTCGAGTTCGAGATCGACGAGGCGTTCTATCTTATCTACTTCGGTTGAGCCCAGAACGTCCCAATGGCCGCCTCCGGCCTCGACGATCTCGACGATCTCTTCTTCGTCTGTATCTTCGTCCTCGATCTCGCCGACGATCTCTTCGAGCAGGTCTTCGACGGTGATGAGGCCAGCGACGCCGCCGTATTCGTCGATCACAATCGCGATCTGAACGTGTCCGCTCTGCATAGATTTGAGAAGCTCGTCCGCGGTCTTTGTCTCGGGCACAAAGAGAGCGTCCCGCAGGATCTCGCTGACCGGCATGTCCTCTTTGCCTTCGGACCACGAGACGAGCAGGTCGCGGACGTAAACGAGGCCCTCGATGTTGTCGATGCTGTCGCGATAGACCGGCAGGCGTGAGAATTTCTCAGCAATGATCGTGTCGCGGGCCTGCGTCACCGTCGCGTCGATCGGAAGCGCGACGATCTCGGTCCGAGGCGTCATTATCTCGCCGACGCGCGTGTCGCCAAATTCGACGACCGTTTCGATCAGCAGACGTTCATCTTCCTCGATAATGCCTTCGGCCTCGCCGACTTCCATCAGCGCTTGGAAATCGTCGTCGTTATCGTCGTCGCGTTCGTCCGACGCGTCAGGTGACATTGTTGTTTCGAGTCGAAGGGCTTCTTTAGTGTTTGAGCG
>JANLTF010000398.1:0-2140 GCA_031362825.1 Acidobacteriota bacterium
CATCGTTCGCCAGGTCCGGCGAATATTCGTTCAAGATCCGGCCGATTGCTGTGTCGAGGCTCAAAACAGTGTCGATCGAGAACTGTTCGTGATGAAAAGAAAGGATCGACTCGATCACATGCGAAAACGGCCCGTGGCCAACATCGTGAAGAAGAGCCGCGACCCGAACCGCCGTATATTCTTCGTCCGTGATCGTGTATTTCAGCCGCAGACGGTCAAGCGACCGCGTTGCCAGATGCAATGCCCCGAGCGAATGCGTAAAACGGGAGTGTTCTGCCGACTGATACGCAAAATAGGCGAGGCCAAGCTGCCTGACACGCCGCAACCTCTGAAACTCAGGCGTGTCGATCAAGGACACCAGCAATTGCCCGTCTGCCGAACCATTGCCGACGCGGATTATATTGTGAACCGAATCGCGGTAGATCCTTTCTCGTCCGTGTTTGCTCATTTCTATCAGACTGCGGGTGTCAATTCGAATTTTAACAGCCGTATGAAAAAAACTACACTTCGGCAAGCGTTTGGTGATACAATTGTCATTCCCTGACATACTAATTTTTTCAAGTCTGGAGGTTGCAATGAAACCAAAAGTTACGTCGGTCGGTCTTTCAAAAATTGTCTTTTTGGCTCTGTTTCTTATACTAATCTCGTCAAGCAGCAGTTACGCGGTTAATGTCATTTCCGGCTTTATTTTCGATAAGGCCGGAGTCGCTGTGCAGGATATTGACATCGAATTACAGGACGAATATAAAAGGACCGTGCCGAACGGAAGGCAAAAAACCAATTCAAGTGGCCGGTACGAGTTTCAAGTTAACAATTCGGGTCGCTATTTTTTAAAGGTTTACGCCTTCCAGCTCGATCTGCTTGACGATGAACGCGAGGTTAACATTGCCAGCGTAACATCAACCTCAATTAGTGGCGGCAGTTCTTACAACAACGAGGATTTTTATTTACAGCCAAAGAAAGGCGGGCTTCGCGAGGCTGAACTGTCTGTTATTTTTGCACAGGATATTCCGAAAGACGCGAAGGCGGCCTTTGATCAGAGCGTTAAGCTGTTGGCCAAAAAGCAGACGGCAGAGGGCTACGAACAGCTCAGGAAGTCGATCGAGATATTTCCGAAGTACTTTAATGCCCTTTATCGATTTGGACTTGAACTCATGGCGAAAAAGCAGTATCTGGATGCAGGCTTGCTTTTCATGCGGGCCGCTGCGGTGAATGAAAAAAGCGCGATGTCATACTTCAATATGGCCCATTGCCTCGATTCTGTTGGGCCGGAATATAGGAAAGCGGCATTTGTAGCTATCAACGAGGCACTCAAGCTTGCACCTGCTTCTGCGGGGGCCAATCTTGTGGCGGGCCGGATCGCACGCGAATTGGGCAATTTTGCTGCCGCGGAAAAGAGCCTGATACAGGCAAAGAAGCTATCAAATAAGTCTGACGCCCAGATACACTGGGAACTCGCCAAGCTTTATTCCGAGAACCTGAAAAAGTACAAGGAAGCAGCAGACGAACTCGAGTCGTTTATCAAGGCGAGTAAGATATCAGGCGAAGAAGAAACAAAGATGAAAGGCATAGTCGCAGGGTTTCGCGACAAGGCGAAGAATCAAGCCACCAACTAATACTTGAAGCACATTGTTGTCAATGCGAGGCTGTCCGAAGTGGCAGCCTCGATTTCTTGTTCAGCAGCCGCCTATTTCATCTCCGCACGTGGAAGTCGTCGCTTCGGAAGCGATGGTCGGATAGGAGCATGTGTCACTCCAGAGGCGGCTCGCGGTACAAACTTAAAATGCCGATGTTTCGTACGAAACCAATAACGAACGATCTTTCTCCGGCGTGGAACAGGGACTTTTTGCACTGTTTGGGTTTTGCGGCGAAGAAAGGCAGCGATGATCAAAGATAAAAAAATGGGCTCGTCCCGAAGGACGAGCCCTAAGACCATATTCTCTAAATAAATTTAGAAGAACATACGGAATCCGAAACGTACGCCACGCGGACCTTGGAAGCCGTTCGCGCGACCGTAGTCGTTGAGCCGACCCGTCGAGGAAGTTCCACGAAGGGTAAGGAAATTGTTGACATAGTTACGAAGACCAGGGCCATTGAAAATGGTCTGGAATACCGAACCTTCTGATCCGCAACCACCGAC
>JANLTF010000250.1:0-14773 GCA_031362825.1 Acidobacteriota bacterium
TTGCTCGCGCGTGTCGAGGCTTTGCTGCGACGCTCTCCGCATCAAACGAATGGTTCGACCGCTGGGGCATTTAGGTTTGGAAATATCGCGATCGATTTCAAACGCGCCGAGGTTACAAAAGACAACCAAAGGCTCGATCTCTCGGCGATGGAATTCAAGCTATTACAGTATCTGATCGAAAATCGAGGCGACGTCCACACACGCGACCAATTGCTCGACGCCGTCTGGGGCTACGATGCGATGCCGACGACCCGAACGGTCGATGTCCACGTCGCCTGGCTGCGGCAAAAGCTGGAAGAAAATCCACGGCACCCGCACTATATTCAAACCGTTCACGGTATGGGATACAAGTTTATGGCCTAATTGTCTTCGGTTCCACTACAAGCCAAACGAATGCGGAACGACGTAAAGAACAACTGCCGCATAATGGATCATGCTTCCCGCGAGGATAAATACGTGAAAGATCGCGTGATGGTGCTTGATGCTCTTCCACGGGAAGAAGATGACGCCGAGGGAATATGCCACACCGCCTGCGATGGTCAGAGCGACCGGAGCCATTCCCAGAGCGTTGAACAAGGGCTGCACCGCAAAAACGCCCAACCAGCCCATAAGCAAGTAAGAAATTACGTTGATCGCAGGAAAACGGTCGCGGATGATGAGTTTGATCAATATTCCAACCGCTGCAAAACCCCAAATTCCCGCCATCAATCCCGGCCCCAGCGGGTCATTTATGATCACCATCCCAAACGGCGTGTAACTGCCTGCGATCAGCAGATAAATGCAGCAATGATCGACAACCTGAAGGTTTTTCTTGGCCCGGTGTGAAGTCGCACTGTGATAAAACGTCGAGGCAGCATAGAGCACCACCAGCGAAATTCCATAGATCACACAACTAAATAACGACCAATTGTCACCAGTCAAGCCTGCAAAAACGATGAGCACCGCAAGCCCAATAACGCTCAGCAATAGCCCAAAACCATGCGTGATGGTGTTAGCGAGTTCTTCGATCGGTAGTACTTTGAGCTTTGCTTTGATCACAATTAATAACCTGCGTTCATTTTATCAAAATACAAGCTTAGTGATTGTAATAGTTGTGTCGAATCCGACTAAAATTCCGAATCCGACGTTGAACGCAGGCGCCTTGCGACGCCCGATTGATAAGCGGCCTCTTCGACCTTGGCGGCGACGGCTTCGCCGACTCGGCGGTCGAAGACGGACGGGATGATGTAGTCGGGATGTAGCTCGTCCGGGCCGATGATGTCGGCGATCGCGTGGGCGGCGGCGAGTTTCATCGCTTCATTTATGCGTGAGGCACGGCAATTCAGGGCTCCGCGAAAGATGCCGGGAAAGCAGAGAACGTTGTTGATCTGATTCGGATAATCGCTGCGACCAGTTGCCATCACGGCGACGTGTCCCGCGGCTTCCTCAGGCATGATCTCGGGCGTCGGATTGGCCATTGCGAAAACGATCGGGTCTTTCGCCATATTCGCGAGATCTTTCTCATCGATCACACCCGGCGCCGACAGGCCTAAGAAGACGTCTGCCCCTTTGATAACGTCATGGATCGTACCTGTTTCGTTATCGGGATTGGTATTGCGGGCGTACCAATCTTTGACCCAATTCATGTTTTCCTTGCGACCCTGATAGATCGCACCGGTCGTGTCGCATCCGATGATATTCTTAACACCGGCGGCCATCACGATCTTGGAACACGCAACACCCGCGGCACCGATGCCGTTCACGACGACCTTCACGTCCTCCATCTTTTTATCGACGATCTTAAGCGCGTTGATAAGTGCAGCGAGAACCACAACCGCCGTTCCGTGCTGATCGTCGTGAAAGACCGGAATATCCAGCTCTTCTTTCAACCTATCTTCGATCTCAAAGCACCGGGGAGCGGAGATGTCTTCGAGATTAATGCCGCCGAATGCAACGGAGATATTTTTTATCGTTTCAATGATCTCGTGAGGGTCTTTGGTGTTCAAACAGATCGGAAACGCATCGACGCCGCCAAATTCTTTGAAAAGCTGACACTTCCCTTCCATCACCGGCATGGCCGCCGCCGGGCCGATATCGCCGAGGCCGAGAACGGCCGTTCCGTCAGATACAACGGCGACCGTGTTCTTTTTGATCGTCAGGTTGAACGCCTTTTCCGGATCTTTCGCGATCGCCTCGCAGATGCGTGCAACGCCCGGCGTGTATGCCATCGAGAGGTCGCTTCGTGTTTTGAGCGGCATCTTCGAAATGACCTCGATCTTCCCGCCGAGGTGCATCAGGAACGTACGGTCACTGACATTTATGACATCCACGCCGTCAATATCGCGTACAAAACTGACGATCTCCTGATCGTGGCTCTCGCTCGCAGCGTTGATCGTAATGTCGCGAATAAGAAAATCTTTGCCGACGCTGACGATGTCGATGCCCTCGATATCGCCGCCCGCCTTGCCGATCGCCGTAGTGATCTCGCCAAGTTTGCCCGGCTGATTATGTATTCTGACGCGAAGGGTAAGGCTGTAACTGGCGTTCGGTGTTGGCTTGTGGTTCATAAAGCGGACGGACCGCAGGCTGCTAGCCTGCGATTTGTGATCGGAAGGCAGGCTGACAGCCTGCCTTCCGGCAATTAAAAGTATGACGAAAAAGCCGGGTAAGGGCAAATTGAAGTGGTCAAACCATTGGTGAAATGAACGGCAGATCGGTCACGATTGCCTTAATTCCATTCGCCGTTAATTCAGTGCCCGCGGCGAGATAGTCGTATCGAACGTAGGCGAGAGCGATCGTTTTTTCGAGGTTTGGTGAGTATGTAGATGAGGTCATGCGACCCGCGTTTTTGCCTTCAGATGACTGGATAACGAGTGCGTCGTTTGTATCGGCGTCACTTGATGGCGATGTTAAACCACCCGCTACCGCAGGTGGTTCTGACAAGACTAGGCCCGTCAACCGTTTTGCCACGTGGCCGCGGAAGTGGATGCGGGCGATGATCTCCTGGCCGATGTAGCAGCCTTTGTTGTATGAAATGAGGCCATCGAGGCCGAGTTCAGGGACGATGGTCGTATCGTCCATGTCGATGCCGTATCTTGGTGTGCCGGACTCGATTCGGAGGATCTCGTGGAGTTGATTGGATATCTCGGCGGCATTAGCTGACAGTAGCTCGTCACGAAACTTTGAAACACTTTCGCTTTCCACGATTGTCGAACTTTCACCAAAGTTCACGCCGCCCGATGACGCGACCCGGTCTGACATGTTGAACAACTCGAAGTATGCATAGCTATCCGATAGATCTTCGACAAAGAAATCTCCCGCAAAGGTAAATCGGAATAAATTCGTAAATACCTTTTCCCGCATCGCTTCTTCGGTTTCAAATAGATATCTATCCCCTTGTCTCCGGACCCTCACGACGGCAAGAAGACGGCCTTGTGCATTCGGAAACGCCGCGAGCATTATTTCGCCATCGCCGAGCGTTTTCATGTCGTTCGAGATCAGGCCGTCGAGGAATTGAACCGCTTCCTTGCCCCAGACGGCGATCAGGCCGCGTTTCTCGTTATAAAATCCGGAGCCGCCGGAGCGGATGTGGTTGTATGTGTCTAAAATATCTTGATCCATTTACGCGTGGTAGCTTCGGAATAACTGATAAGCGATAACTGAGAACTGAAAATCCGGAAGTTATCACTTTTTAGTTATTAGTTCTCAGTTATTCCGGATGTCGCTGTTGATTCTTTAGCAACTGCATTTGTTACAATGCAGTTTAACTTTATTACGTCAGTCAGCATTTACATAATGAATCAAATATCCGAAAGCATAGTTTTAGAATCGTTAAAGCAGATCATCGATCCCGATCTTAAGAAAGACATCGTCACGCTCGGGTTTATTCATAACCTTGAGATCACGGACGGCAATGTCGCGTTTACCATCATGCTCACGACGCCGGCGTGTCCGGTGAAGGAACTGATGGAAGCTCAAGCTATCGAGATCGTCAGCGGTCTCGAGGGCGTGACAAGCGTTGCCGTCAAGATGGACGCCGAAGTGCCGCAGGGACGCGGGATCGCGAATAGTATCGCAATTCCGGGCGTGAAAAATATTATCGCGGTATCAAGCGGCAAAGGCGGCGTCGGCAAATCGACCGTCGCAGTAAACATGGCGATCTCGCTGGCGAAAGACGGTGCGAAGGTCGGTATTATGGACGCCGACGTTTACGGGCCAAACGTGCCAATGATGCTCGGCAGCGGTTATACGCAACCGGATGTCGTGGATGGCAAGCTAAAACCGATCGAAGCCCACGGCGTCAAAATGATCTCGATGGCAGTGCTCGTGCCGCCCGACAAGCCGATGATCCTGCGCGGGCCGATGCTGCATGGCGTCGTAAGACAGTTTCTCTCGGATGTTAATTGGGGCGAACTCGATTACCTGATCGTCGATATGCCGCCGGGAACGGGCGATGTTCAGCTCAGCCTTGCTCAGCTTGTTCCTGTACAGGGTGCCGTCCTCGTGACAACACCGCAGGAAGTGTCGCTCTCCGATGTCCGTCGTGCTGTGAAAATGTTTGAGCAGGTCAACGTGCCGGTGCTCGGCGTTATCGAGAATATGTCGTACTTTATCGCACCCGACACGGGCAATCGATACGAAATATTCGGCCGCGGTGGCGGGCAAAAACTCTGCGACGAATACGGCCTCAACTTCCTCGGCGAGGTCCCAATGGGCATGGAAGTCCGCGAAGGCGGCGATATCGGCGTCCCTGTTGTTGTCTCATTCCCCGAATCTCTTCAATCGTTGGCGTTCGACAAGGTCGCCGAAGAGGTCGCAAGACAGGTTTCTATTGAGGCGATGAAACCCGAGCTAGTTATAATGACACGGGCTTAGTAGACTGTATTTTTGAAACGATTGCTTGTATTTTTATTTGGAAATCGCTAATATTGATTTTAATGTAAGGTTTCGTTTCGGCGCGACCTGATATTTTGAAAACAGGAGATATTAACTAATATGTCAGCAGTAGCAGCACCGAGCGTTGAATTGATAGTGACCGATCCCGCAGTTGAAGAGATCAAGAAATTTCTTTCGAGCGAAGACGATCTGCCGGAAACAGCGGGGCTTCGCGTACGCGTTGTTCCGGGCGGTTGTTCGGGATTTCAGTACAGCCTCAATATTGAGGAAGAGAACAAACCCGGCGATTTTGTCATGGACAAATCTGGCATTCGCCTGTTTGTCGATATGTTTTCGGCACAGTATCTGAACGGAATCACGATCGATCATGCGACGAACATGATGGGCTCGGGCTTTACATTTGAAAACCCGAACGCCACCGGCGGCTGCGGCTGCGGAACGTCGTTCTCGGCATAGATCAAGTACGAAAGACCATGTAGTCTGTCGAAAGGTCTGGTTAAAAATTGTAAAGAGGCTGTCTGAAAAGACGGCCTTTTTTTTGATTTGATCCCAGCGGGATCACACGTTTATAGTAGCGAGATCCACATTATTGGTACGACCCCGGCCGGGGTCGTATGTTTATTTTATCCTCCCTTTCTATAAACATTTGACACCTCCGGCGTCATTCTTCGGATTTTTATGGAAGCCGTTGGCGATTGGGTGTGTCTTGAATTACACAGGACAACTCGGAAGGAAGATAGGCGTAGCCAAGCGGCGGGGTGTACGAAAGCGGAGGTCGAAAGACCTCCGCTCTCGGTCGCTCACGATCCTCTCGTTTTACTTATCGAACTCATTTTCGACGTTTATGGTTTGCAATGTTATCCAAAAATATGGATAATCTTGGTTGGGTCAACAAATTCTCGGACAAAACTCACGTCCGGAATAGATTCATATAAGGTGAAGAATTTTCGGGAACCGCTGCGGGATTGACTATTTTCTTTAAATAGGTGAGTCCTTCACCGCTTCTTCGAATCGCCTCTGCCGCTGAAATAAAATATTAGGAGATTTGGTTTGATTAATAAAAAAAATATTTTTGCGTTCCTCGTCTGTGCAGCAACATTGGGTTTCTGCTTCGACCAGGCCGCAAACGCTCAGGGCCGTGACAGAATTGTAAAGACGACCTCGAGCCAGCCTGTAAATGCACCACAGCCCGTTGGGCCCGCGGCAAAGCCGGTAGTTGTAACGACCGGTTCGTCGCGTCCGACCTTAACAACTGATGTTCGCGTAGTTCGTCAAAATGATGCCGCGTGGGAACCGCCAGTCGCCAAGACCGCGATGACCTCGGCCGTAAATACGGCCGCCGTAAGACGTAATCTGTACAGTGCATCGACGAGTTCGCGTCTCGATCAGGCGATCAAGTCGCGATACGGCATCCGATATGTTTACGGCACCTCGGGCCCGAACACATATGATTGTTCGGGATTTGTCTGGGCGGCATTTGGCGAAGCCGGGATCAACTTCACACGTCAGAGTGCCCGCAGTCTTTGGTCACAATCGACTCCGGTCGAAGGCGACGAACGCTTCAAATTTGGCACGCTTGTATTCCTGAACGGCCTCGGACACATGGGGATCGTTGCTGACGAAAATGGTTTCTACCACGCCTCGTCGAGCAAAGGCATCACCTACTCGCCTTTCAAAGGCTACTGGGCAAGCCGCATCGTTGGATTCCGCAAGCTGAATGCCGAATCGACAACGCAGATCGTTGATAACAACGAACGATAGGTTTTAATAGACATTCAAAAAGGCACGGCACTCGAAAGTGTCGGGTCTTTTTTTGTTTCGATCGAAGTAAAATTTCAAACAGTTAAGAGTCGATCAGTTTTTAGTTCACAGCTAAAGCAACTGACAACTGTAAACTCCTTGACTATTAACTGTTAGAGGGTAACACCAACGGCCTCTGTTCACTGAGTCCTTTTTCAGTAAGTAGTTAGCTGATAAATCCCGGCCTGATCGCCGGTTCTTTGCATTCGTAGATCACCGCGATCTTATCGATCGAGACGTACGCGACCTTGTCTTCCTCGTCACGAAGGTACAGTACGCCTGACTTTACATCCATAACATCACCGCGAAACGTGGCATTCGTCCCGCAAGTGATATCGACCTTTTTGCCCATTAGACTCTTTAATAGTTCTTCCATATCTTTACAATCGATTCTGCATCGCCGCCATCCGTCCGGCGGCCGCCCATCGGCTTTCGATTCGAGCTGGTGCCGCCGCGGGTTTTGTCTGTTTCTGCGAATAGGTGAGCGCCGCTGCGATGATGGCGATGTCACGATCGGCTTGGCTGATCTCCGCCGGTTTGTGCCTTTCATTAAAACGCGGAATAAAACCTGTGTCGAGCTTTCCGTCGATAAATTCCTGATCGCGCATCACTTCGCGAAAGAACGGCAGCGTCGTCTTTATGCCGCCGACCTCGTATTCTTCGAGCGCCCGACGCATTCGGTCGATCGCCTCGGCACGGTCCTTGCCGTAAACGGCGAGTTTCGAGATCATCGGATCGTAATAGATCGACACCTCGCAGCCCTCATAAACACCGCCGTCATCGCGAACGCCTGGCCCCTGCGGCAAACGGAGACGCGTGATCGTGCCCGGACTAGGCATAAAATTGGCGTCCGGATCTTCGGCATAAACGCGGCATTCGATGGCGTGGCCTTTTATCTCGATGTCGTCCTGAGTGAACGACAGCTTTTCGCCCCAGGCAACATTGATCTGTTCGCGAACGAGGTCGATCCCTGTCACAAGCTCGGTAACCGGATGCTCGACCTGTAGCCGCGTATTCATCTCAAGAAAATAGAAGGAGCGGTCGAGATCGGAAACGAGAAATTCGACCGTGCCCGCACCGACATAATTCACGGCCTTTGCAACCTTAACGGCGCATTCGCCCATTTCCTTTCGCAGCTCGGCAGAGTTTATCGGTGACGGAGCTTCCTCGATCACCTTTTGGTGCCGACGCTGGATCGAGCATTCGCGTTCGCCAAGGTAAACATGATTGCCGTGCGTATCCGAGAAAACTTGTATCTCAATATGTCGCGGTGCAACCACGGCTTTTTCGACATAGACCGCGTCATCCCCAAATCCCGCCAAAGCTTCGGACTGAGCACCCTCGAGCGCCGATTTGAGCTCGGATTCCCCAAAAACGAGCCGCATTCCCTTGCCGCCGCCGCCGGCCGAGGCCTTTAGCATCACGGGATAACCGATTTTGTCAGCAGTCGTTTTTGCCTCCTCAAAAGAACGCAGCGGCTCGGTAGTCCCCGGAACGATCGGCACGCCCGCCTCGATCGCGATCTTGCGGGCCGACATCTTGCCGCCCAAACCTTCCATCGCCTCAGGCGGCGGGCCGATAAATGTAATGCCTGCCTTGGTTACTTCGCGAACAAACTCGGCATTCTCCGACAAAAACCCATAGCCCGGATGTATCGCCTCGGCACCTGACGCTTTCGCGACCTCAATGATCTTTTCCCACAGCAAATAGCTCTCAGCCGAAGGCGGCGGCCCGATATGAAAAGCCTCATCCGCCATCCGCACATGCAGAGCATCGCGGTCCGCATCCGAATACACCGCGACGGTCGCGATATTCATCTCGCGGCAAGAACGTATAACTCTGCAAGCGATCTCGCCTCGGTTTGCTATTAAAATCTTCTTGAACATTAACTTTCCTGACTGGAATGGCAAGCATCCCTGCTTGCCTAAAAATTCCCGCAAGCAGGGATGCTTGCGGTTCCAGTCTTACTCCACGATCGAATCGTACTGATTTTTTGGGTCGAATCGAATTCCAACCTTCGAACCGGGAGCATAATCCTCGGCCCGTAATTTCTGCTCGGGCGTCAGTTCGTCGGCGGATTCGAAATCGACACCGTTTAGCGTGTAAACGAATACGACCAGTTCGCGGCCCTCGCTGTCGATCTTGGTGTCGAGGATCGAACCGTCGGTTATGCGGCCGTTCGCCAGCAGATTGCGGCGGCGCTCGTTCGCGTCGAATGCCTTTTTCCCAAATATCTTGTCCAAAAATCCCATTTTCTAATCCAAAACGAGCGGCGGTTTGTTGTATTTTGCCCGCAGTTTGTTGATCGCCGCAAGCACTGTTGGCCGTTGAATAATACGAGCCTCAAGCGGGCGTTTGCCGGGAATATCGACCATTATCAGTCCAAGAAGGATCGTCAACACGCCCTGTCCCGGCACGCCGGGCAGTGAAAGCAAGATTCCCAGACAGATCAGGAAAACGCCAAGAACATTCTTTGCAGCAACAGCTCCCCAACGAACGAACCAAGAGCTACCGGGCAGGAATTCTCGGCTGTGAGTGCTCGAAAAATAGTTCTCAGGTATCTTGACCATGACAAGCGCGAGGGCTCCAAAGCTGATCGCCAACGAGCCGAGAAACAGTCCAACCGCCAGGCCGATGTCGCCCCACGCCAATGCCGCCCATTTTTCCGAAATCCATTCGATCATTCAGTACCGCCAATTCCCTCGATCCGCCTAAACTCTTTCCAAATATAGAACATACGATGAATAAGCGTCCAAACCGAGCCGACGGCGAGTACCCACAGGACCTGCGGCATACGGTTGAATAAGAAAAAGTCTGAGTTCCAGTCCCAGGTCGAGAGAGCTCCGATAATGAGGAGAACGATGCGTTCGGGGCGCTGTAGGAAGCCAACGTTTGCCTTGACGCCGAGGCTTTCGCTGCGGGCAGTGGCGTAGCTGACCATAACCGATGCTATGAGGCCGACGCCGGCAAGAAAGACGTTTAGCAGCGAATGCTGTGGTGCATTTCCGGCGTAGAAGATCATTATGCCGAGGAAGGCGACCATGTCCGACAGACGGTCGAGCGTTGAATCAAGAAAACCGCCAAATTTTGTAACGCGTCCCGAAAGCCGAGCGACATTGCCGTCGAGCATATCGAAAAGATTTGCAACGATCAGGACGATTCCCGCCCAGAAAAATTCGCCGAGTCCAAACAACACGCCGCAACCGATATTGATGGTTACGCCAATTCCGGTCAGAAAATTAGGCGAAATTCCGGCAGACGCCAGCCCACGCACCATCGAATTGATGATCCGCATCGCTCCTCGTCCTATTCCGGCTCCTAGCATAGTCATTTGTCGGTGGTCAGTTGTCAGCCGCCGAGCAATCCTGCTCCTGACCACTGACAACCGACTGACTACTTCCCGTCGTGTATCGTCTTCAATCTGCTGATCTCAAAATTGCGAAATCCAGTGGGTGTTTTAACCTTTACTTCGTCGCCTTCTTCCCTACCCATCAGAGCCTGGCCGATCGGTGAAACGGTCGAGATCAATCCATTGTCAGGATCGCTCTCCTCTGACGTTACCAGCTTGTAAGTTACCTTTTCCTCTTTTTCGAGATCGAAAAGCACCAGGGTAGAGCCATAGGCCGCGCGATCGGTCGGGATCTTGGAAACATCGATCGATTCGACCTCCATAATGCGTTGCTGCAATTGGCTGACCCTGACCTGAACCATTGTCTGCTTCTCTTTTGCGGCTTTGTATTCCGCATTTTCGCTCAGGTCGCCAAATTCGCGCGCGTGCTGAATCGCTCTTGGTAGTTCAAAATGTAACTGGTGTTCCAGGTCGTCCAGTTCGGCCTGTAATTTTTTCTTGATTGCTTCGATTGCTTCCATAACTAAATATTTGTTTTACGAGCCGAGTGTACGGACTTCGTACATTGCCGGTTCACCGAGTTTTGACTCTTTCGGAGCCGCAAACGAGATCCCGATATCGCGTGCCGTGCGAACAAGTTGGCCGTCGATCATCACATTTTTTACATTCGCGATCGCCTCTGAAAGCGGCACTGTGATGACCGTTCCGGCCTGTAATGCGACCATTTTACCGGTTTCGCCATTCGCGAGCGACCTGACCGCACACGCTCCAAAATTCGTTCCGAGCATTCGGTCAAACGCGTTAGGACTGCCGCCCCGCTGTAGATGGCCAAGGACGACGCAGCGTGATTCCTTTCCAGTCATCGCCTCGACGCGGCGGCGGATATGCTCGCCGATGCCGCCGAGACGGAGTTCCTGCGTGTCCGAATACATCTCCGCCTTTCCAACTTCGGTCGCGCCTTCCGCCACAACTATATTCGTAAACCGCGAACCGCTCTGTTCACGGGCTCTTACCTTCTGCACGATTGAATCGAACGAGAACGGTATCTCCGGGATCAAAATAATATCGGCACTTCCGGCAAGTCCCGCGTGTAGAGCGATCCAGCCCGTATTGCGACCCATCACCTCGAGGATCATCACACGATCATGCGAAGCAGCCGTCGTGTGCAACCGATCGAGCGCCTCGGTAGCGATATCGATCGCGGTCATAAAGCCGAACGTGAATTCCGTAGCCGCAAGATCGTTATCGATCGTTTTTGGCACACCGATCACCGGAAATCCCCGTTTGTGAAACTGTTCGGCGATGGCAAGTGTGCCTTCGCCGCCTATCGCGACGAGCGCCTCGATACCGAGAATATCAAGATTTGCAAGAGCTTCGGCAATCGGCATCTGCGGAAAGCTCGGCTTGCCATCCACCATTTTCACAAAACTGCCCCGGTTGCGGGTTCCCAATATCGTGCCGCCGCGCGGCAAAATACCACTGACGCTTTTCGTGTTGAGCTTGTGCGTGTGAGTTTCGCCTAAAATGCCCTCGAAGCTGTCTTCGATGCCGATACAACTCATCCCAAATTCGCCGATCGCTGTCCGCACAACGGCACGAATAGCGGCATTCAGGCCCGGCGCATCACCGCCGCCGGTCAAAATTCCGATCTGTTTATACATAAGACTTATCTTGCGGCACGATACAGACCGCCGGACTGTGTCAATTTTGCGGCATCGGGCATCGATTCGATTGCCTTCGCAACCTGCGGGTCGACTTCGAGCAATACCTGAACGCCGGCCTCGGTCGAGTAATTTGCGGTCGCCAATTCTTCGCGAAGCCGTGTTTTGGCCCAATCCAGTTGACTGCTGATATTTTCTGCCGTCAGCCCGTACACCTTATCACTTGCGGCAAAGCTTCGAAACGCCTCGACCATCTTGTCCGATATTAGAAATTCATTGGGAGCAAGTGTTTGCCTGAACGTCTGCTTCTCAGTCTTCATCGACTCAAATCCGGCGACCTTGCCGGCAACAACCTGGCGAATGAAAAAGAAGGCCGCTTCATTGATGCGCGATTTCAGGGCGCTTGCCGCCGCAGGAGCCACGCGAACATCCGGCTCGATACCTCGACCGCCGTAGAGTACGCGTCCATCCGGCAGCGTGACGGGGCTTCCGGCCGGCTTCGGGGCAATATCTTCGATCGGCGCATCAGGCGAATCGGCGAGATGCGAATAGTAATCATAGATCGAGCCGCTCGAATAATCACGCTGCAGCGATCGACCGTATGGTGTGTAATAGCGAGCCGTGGTCAACGTCAATCCTGTGCTGAACGGCAGCCGAAACACGCGCTGGACAAGGCCCTTGCCAAAGCTATCGCTGCCCATGATCAACGCCCGGTTGTAATCCTGCAACGCACCCGCAACGATTTCGGCCGCCGAGGCTGAGCCTCCGTTGATCAGCACGACCACGGGAAAGGTCTCCTTGTTGCCGCCAACTGTCTTGAGATCACGCCCCGCACTCGATCGCGTCGATTTTACTGAAACGACCGTCTGTCCTGCCGGAACAAACTGGCTGACGATCTCGATGGCCTGTTCAAGAATGCCGCCGGGATTGCCTCGAACATCAAGAATTAAACTCTTCATGCCCTGCTTTTTCAGGTCAGCGACCGAGGCTCTGATCTCCTCAGACGAAGTTTGCTGAAAACCGCCCGTAAAACCGACATAACCGACCGAATTCGGCAGCATAAAGTAATTTCTCACGGACGGCAGCGGAACCCCGCCGCGAACAAGCTCGTACTCAACCGGCTGCGTGGAACCGGCGCGTTCGACATTGACCTTGACACTCGTGCCTTTCGGCCCGCGAACATTCTTCGAAACCTCGGGGCTTGTCCACTCGGTCGCGTCTTTTCCGTCCACCGTAACTATACGATCGCCGTACCTCAAACCGGCCTTGTCCGCCGGTGTTCCGGGGACCACCGATTGCACGTAAACGCCGTTATGATGCTGAAGGATCGAGACGCCGATACCGTAGAATTGCGACGCCTGTTCCTCGTCCATTTTCTTTAGCTCGGCCTGGCTAAAGAACGAGGAATGCGGATCGAGTGCCCAAAGAGTTCCCTGCATCGAACTGTCGGTGATCCGTTCGTGATCGATCTTGCCCGTGTAGTTAGTTTCGACCAACTCGAGGGCCTCACTGTAATCGGCGGCAATACGCTCCGTCGTCACTCCGGCCTCAGCCGAAGTGCGAACCGGCATTTTGCCGAAGAATCCGCCTACAACCGCCCCTACAGCGACCAAAATTAGTGCAATGACCGGAAATTTCTTGTCCATCGATAGCTCTTCCTAAACGTGAGATTATAGCATAATTACATCTTTGTTTTGGATGACGTTGGGGCGTCATGTTTGCAATTTACTTTTGACCGCCAAAACTCTACTATTAGCTTTTTGCTTAATGAGCATTGATCTCTCCATAGTATTGCCCGCATTTGACGAAGAGGAACGCCTCGGCGATACGATGGAGAAAATTCTCTCGTATCTCGATGCCAATTCGATCAATGCCGAACTGATCATCGTCGATGACGGCTCAGGAGACAGAACCGCCGAAGTCGCCCGTGAAACAGCCGCCGGATTTCCGCAGATCGAGACGAACGTGATCAGATACGAAGAGAATCGCGGAAAAGGTTTCGCGGTAAGGATCGGCCTCCTTGCGGCGAAATCGGACCTCGCTTTGTTCAGCGACGCTGATCTTTCAACGCCGATCGAGGAAATGCACAAACTTCTCGACCCGATCCGCAACGGCGAATACGACGTTACGTTCGGCTCGCGGGCCATTGATCGTAGCCTGATCGGGACGCACCAGCCGTGGCTTCGCGAGAACGGCGGCCGTGTCATCAATTTTATGATCCGGAAGCGATCGGGCCTGGAGTTTTCAGACACTCAATGCGGATTCAAAGCGTTCAATATGACAAAATTCCGGCCTCTGTTGGATGTTATGAAGATCGACAGGTTCGGATTCGACATCGAGTTCCTATTCGTCGCCAAGTATCACGGCCTTCGTCTCGCCGAGATACCCGTCCGCTGGAACGACGTCGCCGGCTCAAAGGTCAGCCCGTTCCGCGACACGAGCCGGATGTTCACCGAACTCTCCCAGATCCGCCGGAACGCCCGAAACGGTGCGTACGATTTGAACCGCAGAGACCCAGAGACGCAGAGAAGAAGATAATTTTTGCCTTTCTTACCTCAGCGTCTAAGCGTCTCTGCGGTAAAATCTAAGCTATGACTGCCAAACTTAACGTCAACATCGACCACGTCGCCACGATCCGCGAGGCGCGTAAGACTATTGAACCGAGCATCGTCACCGCTGCCGTAATATGCGAACAGGCCGGTGCCAACGGCATCACCGTCCATCTTCGCGGCGACCGCCGCCACGTTCAGGACCGAGACATCGAATTGCTTCGTGATGTAGTAACGACCTATCTAAACGTCGAAATGGCCGCGACCGACGAGATGGTCTCGATCGCAAATCGAACAAAGCCCGACGCCGTATCGCTCGTCCCCGAGAGCGCGAATGAGATCACGACGGAAGGCGGTCTCGATGTCGTTGGCAATTTTGAAACCGTAAGTTGGGCCGTCGGGCAACTCAAGGCGGGCCTCGCTCCCTTCCGGGCCGGGTTGCACGCGGACCTGCGGATGCAGATGGAACCGTGCCATCGCCAGGACGTCCGTTCTGGCGCGCTTGCCGCGCACAACCAAGGTGTCGACGCCGCGCAGCG
>JANLTF010000400.1:0-3715 GCA_031362825.1 Acidobacteriota bacterium
AAGAAACGCCGTGTGGTCGAGCGGCTGGCGGACCGTCTGGCGGACCGTGAGGAGGAGCTTGCGGATCTGCGGGCCGAGCAGGAGAGCTTTGAGGCGAGATATACGATGAGTGTCGGGCGTCTGTACGCCGAGATGGACGAGATCGAGGCCCAGATCGCCGAGGAAGAATACAAACTCGTCCCCGATGACGTCGAGATCAAAAAGAAAGCCGAAGAGCTCCGCCGTAGAGCCGAAGAGTCGCTGGCCCGTGCCGAAGAGGCTCTAAACCACGCCACCGAGTGGAAACCAACCCTCGAGGCCAAAAAGGCGTATCATAACCTCGCACGCACGATCCATCCCGACCTAGCGATGGATGCCGCCGAAAAAGAAAAACGCCACGGCCTGATGGCCGAGCTCAATCAGGCATACTCAGCCGGCGACCAGGCAAAGCTAAACAAACTCGCCGATGATCTCAGAAACAGCCCGCACCACGTCACCGGCGATAGCGTCGGCGACGAACTCGTCCGCACCATCCGCCAGATCGCGCAGATAAAATTGAGACTGATCGAAATTCGCCGGGAAATGCAAGAGGCACAACAGTCAGAGCTTTTTGAGCTCCATCAAAAGGTTGACGCCGAAATGCTCGAGGGCCGCGATATGCTCGCCCACATGGCGAACCGGACCAAAACGCACATTAATAAAGCAGAAAGGAGGCTAAAAAACCTGAAAGATGTAAACCTTGCGGCGGAAGAGTACGTAAAAGAAAAATATGGAATGGATATTTCCGATTTTCGATAAGATCGATTTGTCGCACAACATTGACCTTTCCCTTGACTAGTCAGGCGTTGGATGTAAGAATAGAAAATCCTTCCGAAGTTCTTGTTTGCTTAAAAGCTTGAATTTTCGCGATAGCGTGCTCCACGTACGTGGTCGCGAAAAAAGAGGGGGACGGTGTGGGAGACGTTCCCCTCGCTTATTTTAAATCGAGGTTCCCGCAGCGTGTGCCGACGCCCACGCCCACTGAAAGTTATAACCACCGAGCCATCCCGTAACGTCAACGACTTCGCCGATAAAATACAGGCCCGGCTGTTTTTTGCTCTCCATCGTCGTCGATGAAAGTTCGTTCGTAGAAACACCGCCGAGCGTCACCTCGGCCCGGTCATAGCCTTCGGTCGTGTTGAATTCCAATTGCCAACCATTTATGGTGTCGGCGATGCGATTTGTATCGGCCCTGGTGAGCTGAGAAACAGGTTTGTTGACGCCGATCGATTCGGCCAGATGCTGGGCAAACCGCTGCGGCAAATATTGGCTGAGATAATTGCCAATCGTCTGATTGCTCGCCCGGCCCTTTTCGATCAAATCTCCTGCATTGCTCTCAGGCAGCAGGTCGATCTCGACCGGCTTTCCTTTTTTCCAGTAATTCGAGATCTGCAGGATCGCGGGCCCAGAAAGGCCGCGATGTGTGAACAGGATATTCTCGCGAAAACTCGCTTTATCCGCCGAAACATTGGCGTCGATAGAAACGCCGGCGAGATGCTTCCAGCCCTCGCCTTTCATCGCGAGAGCTACAAGCGAAGGCCGCGTCTCGACGATCTTTAAACCAAACTGCCTAGCGATGCGGTAACCAAGATCGGTCGCACCGATCTTCGGGAATGATAGGCCACCGCATGCGATCACAACGTTTTTGGTTTTGTATGTGCCATGTGTAGTGGAGACCTCGAAGTTCGAAATGCTCGTGTTGCCCTTACTTACGTGCGGGCTACTGACACCGCTACTGACACTGCTTACACTAGTGACCGAGCATGATGTCTGTATGCGAACCTTCGCCGCGCGGCATTCGGCGAGCAGCATATCGACGATCTGGCGTGAAGACTCACGACAGAAAAGCTGGCCGAGTTTCTTTTCGTAATAGGCGATCTTGTGTTTTTTGACGAGTTCGACGAAGTCCTGCGGCGTGTAACGCGAGAGCGCCGATTTACAGAAATGCGGATTCTGAGCGATGAAATTCTCAGGCTTAGTGTGCCGATTTGTAAAATTACAACGCCCGCCGCCCGAGATGATTATCTTACGCCCGACCTCCGCGTTATGCTCGACGACCAGCACACGCTTTCCCCCCTTGCCCGCCTCGATCGCGCAAAACAGCCCAGCCGCACCGCCGCCGATGATTATTGCGTCGTAGATCACGCGGCTAGGTAACGCTCTTTCAGGATATTCACGTGATGTGTCACGTGTCCCGCCGCGATGTAGGCTAGGGCACGGACGGAGACCGGTTTGTCGCTGGCGGTGCCCATGAGTTGGGAGTTTTCGTCGGAGGTGTTTCGCAGCATCAGCATGTTGGAGCGGCGTTGGAAATCGAATTCGTTGAGCAGGTCGGCGAACGAGCGGTTGTTGGCGTTCGAGTGTTCGATATAGCCATCCTGCTCAAACCCCTCGATCGGCGTCTCGTCGCCCCTCGATATACGCAAGATGCGGTAGGCAAAGATACGCTCGCCGTCGATGATATGGCTGAGCAGTTCTTTGATCGTCCATTTGCCGAGTTCGTAGGCGAAGGCTCCCTTTTCTTCGGGAACGGACGAAAATATGGCACGCAGTTCGTTCGGCTGTTCATCCAGGACCGGCATCACGTCGTCGCCAGGCACCAGCGAAACGTAGGTGTTGTAGTACTCAAAGAATTCGTTTGTTTCAGGACGTTTCATAATTAGGTATAATATCAGAGTCGCAATAGAATGTTATTAAAGAAGCCCCGCGTATGAGATCTGTATTTGTGTTAGTCGTGGTCGTCCTTGCTTTTGGAGCGGGTTCGGCATTCGCGCAGAAGGGCGGCAAGGCCGAGCCCAATCGCATCCAGTTTGCCAAGGGCATGACGAGCAAGACGCTGACCGGCACACTGAAAAATGGTGAAGAGATGGAATACGTCTTTGGCGCGAGTAAAGGCCAGATGGTGACGATCAAGAATATAAAATCAAGCGTTTTTGATTTCCGTGTGTTTAGCGAGGAGAATTTTCCAGAGGGCGATTTCGACAGTTCGCCGACTTATACATTCGAGATCCCGGAAACGGGCGACTATTTGCTGTTCGTGCGAAAGAAAGTTGCGGGGCCGCGTTCTTCGCGTTTCTCGGTGACATTAACAATTAAATAAACGCGGTACGGAAAATCTGCATCATACCGCGGTCAGACATTTAGAATAAACAAAAAAGGGGAATCCATCACCAATGAAAAGAGTTTCATTTCTGTTAGTTATCGCATTTTTCGCATTCGCGACTGTTTCGACATTTGCGCAGAGCGGCGGCAAGGCCGAGCCGAACCGCATCAAATTTGCCAAGGGCAAATCGAGCACCGTGATCACAGGCAGCCTTAAAGGCGATTCGCAATATGAGTTCGTTTTTGGTGCCAGAAAGGGCCAAACCGTTTACGTAACAAATCCGGACTCGGACAATTTTTCGTACAGTGTTTTTAGCCAAGATATCGAAGATGTAAACTACGAAAGCACCGACCTGGCTGAGCCAACCTTGGAATTTGTCGTGCCGGCGACTGGTGATTATATGATCTTCGTCAAACGAAACGCGACATCCAATGTGGCTAAGAAGTTTTCGATCACATTAGCAATTAGATAACGGCAAGCTTTGATTTGGGAGAAGTTCAACTATGAAACGATATTCTTTACTGCTTGGCATCGCGTTCGCTGCCTTTATTATTCTGTCGCAGACCGGTGCCGAGGCGACCAACCGTTCGTTCG
>JANLTF010000281.1:0-2989 GCA_031362825.1 Acidobacteriota bacterium
GAACGCAGCCGCCGGGCCGAGGGAGATCTGCACGCGATCTATTTGGTCTTTTACGAATTGAAAGAAGCCTACGGGATGGCCGAGTGGCAAAGGATGCTGGGTGAAAAAGTCAAGAAAGATGTGGCGAAGGCCAGTGGTCAGTAGTCGGTAGTCAGTAGTCAGAAGCGGGGGAAAATATGGAGCGAGAGGAATTGGAACGCGTTTATTCGGACGCATTTCGGGCAGCGTCAATAGAACGTCATAACGAAAATTTAGTTGCCCACGACCTGGAAGCCTGCAATCGGGAAAGCCATTTGGATGCACTTGAGGTTGTAGTTCAGATCGCGACGGAGGGGAAATAGTTATGGATCCATTAACGGAATATTTGTACAGCCAGTTGATCGTCGTTGCGTCGGCGTTCGGACTTGGAGTGCTCGTCGGCCTTGCGATCATGCATTGGCACACGATGAAGATCTTGAAGACAAGACTGCACAAACCAGCCGTGGATCGGGAAACGAGGCTCGGACATCAGGAGAGCATTGCGAACTAAGAATAACCAATGATCTGGCTATCAATCACGCAGCTAAATGAGATCGGAGTATCGAACGGGATACTCCACCGGAACCGTCGAAACTGGAAGTTTCGGCCGACCGGCAAGCGTGGCCGTAATGGAAAGCCGATCGACGAGGTTTTGCTTGAGTCGCTGCCGGAGAGGTTTCAGACGGCTTATTTGCGGGATGTCGGTTCCGAGTTTCGAGTTTCGAGTTCCGAGTTAGGAGAGAACCACCCCGTCGACGAAGCGTCGACACCCCTCCTTGGTAAGGAGGGGAGCTTAGCTAGATCTTTGACAACTGAATCAGACACGCCGGCGGATAATAGGGCCGCTAGGGGTGCTGAAGAAGCCGTCGTGCTTGGCGCCGACGACGGCGAACGGCGATTGACGGAAGCGTTGCTGCGGTACGACGTAAAGGTTCGCGAGGCCTTCCTCCAAGAGGCTGCACGGCTGGCCGATATAGTCGAGCGGTACGCTTCCGTCAATCCCAAACGAACCAAGGTCGGCGGGAAATATGAATATGTTTCCGAAGTTTTGGCACTTTGCGACGAGACGGAATGTATCGATCAAACGATCCTAGCCGTCGAGCCGTCGCGATCTAAGCCCAAATCGCCGCATACGCTGGAGGCTTGGGCGAAACAATACAAGGTTGACGGCCTCGCGACGTTTTTGCGGAAACCGCCAGAGCGAAAATCGGAGGTCGACAACCGGTTTGCGGACATTAGTGCCGGAGCTTTGCAATGGTTTAACGACAACTGGCGAAAGAAGCCGAGCGCGGTGGTTTGTCATCGCGACTGGAAGAAAGAGGCCCGCAAGCACGGTTGGACGATACCGGCCCGAGGTTGGGTTTGGAGAGCGTACAACGATCTGCCCGAGGTCGTAAAGACGATCGCTTTCAAAGGGCAAAAGGCATACACCGGCAAATACGCACCATACGTGCCGCGCGACTATCGAGATCTCGACGCGTTGCAGATCCTCGTCGGTGATCACTCGGTTCGCGACGTGACGGTGATGCTGCCTGATGGATCTCTTACGCGGCCATGGCTCACGCTCTGGCAGGATCTCCGGACGGGTTTGATATGGGGATCGCATTTAGATCTGTCGCCGTCATCGGTGACTATAGGCCTCGCTTACGCCGACGGCGTTCGGAATTATGGGGCCCAGCCGCTTTCGTGCCCGGATCGCGATTATTACTCGTACCTTTACACCGATCAGGGAAAAGATTATCGATCGAAAACGATCGCCGGTGACACGCTCATTTTCAAGAACGCGGCGAAGATCGACGGCGGATTGAACGCCCTTTGTACGCAGCGTCGGGTCGGGCTGATGGACGAGCTCGGTGTTAAGCATCTGATGGCACGCGGCTATAACGCCCGCGAAAAGATGGTGGAGCGGACGCACAAAGACATCTCGGCTTGGGAGCAGAACACCTTTGAAAACGAGTATTGCGGACGCGGCATCGGCCACAAACCGGAACGCTGGCAAAAGTCGTGGCAACGGCACCAGAAGCTGCTGACGAAATACGGAATGAACCTCGATTGGATGCTCTCTGAATCGCCGTTTATGACGCTCGAGGATTACCGCGACGCGATATCGGGCTGGATCCTCGAATACAACACTTCGGAGCATACGAGAGTCGTTCTAGGCGGTGCAACGGTGGTTCCGATCGCGGAATATGAACGGCTTTACACGACGCGGTTTGAGATCTCCGAAGACGCTCTCGCGTTGCTGCTGATGAAAGCCGACCGCCGAACGATCGGCAAGAACGGCATTCAGTTTTTCCAATCGCACTGGCATTTTCTGCACGAGGCGATGTCCGAATTTAAGGGGCAGGAGATCGAGATCAGATATTCGGACGGCGATTGGGAACGCATCTGGGCGGTGCTGCCGAACGGTCAGGTCGTCGAGGCTGAGGCGGTCGGTAATTCGGGCGTGCTGAACAAGAACAAAAAGACCATGGGAATCGTCGCGAAACAGAAAGCTCACGAGCAGAAAATGGCCCGCGAATTTCAATTTGTCCAGCAATCGAACTGGCGCGGCGAAACGGTCGAAGACCGCGTGGCCGCTCAACTCGGGCACTGCACCGAAGATCCGCAGCCGGAACAGAAAAAGATGGCCGTAAACGCTCCGGTCATACGCCAGATCAGTCGTTTCGACAAACCGAGACTCGCCGGGCGGCCGACGGTCACGGCGGAGATGGTCTCAAACGCGAATGTGATCGAGGGAATGTTCGGCCCGGCGGCGGATAAGCCGAAGTTCAAAGAAGAGTGGGAAGACTGATCGGGAGTCAGTAGTCGGTAGTCAGTAGTCAGTAGTCAGCAAAATGTTAACGACGGGTACAGCAATATTTTCGGGTGGGCGGCCAACCGAGTTTGGCATCAGGAGCCGCAGCGTCTTGCGGCCAAACGCCGACAAGCTGTTTTGTTCGATCTGCGACGAGCGATCGTCACCCGGTCA
>JANLTF010000303.1:0-5301 GCA_031362825.1 Acidobacteriota bacterium
GGGCCAGTCGTGTTCGTCTGTCGAGCGTCTTTATGTCGAGGAAAGTGTTGCCGAAGAATTGACGCGTAAGATCGTTGAGAAAACGAAACAGCTAAAACAAGGCAGCGGCGAAAATGTGGACGTTTCTATCGGAGCAATGTCGTCTGAACGACAGGTAAAGATCGTCGAAGATCACGTGGAAGATTTCCGTGCCGCGGGTGCGAAAATTGAGACTGGTGGACGTCGAAATCCGGATCTCGAAGGTCTGTTCTACGAACCAACCGTTATCACAAACGCCAACAACGATATGCGGGCAATGCGGGAAGAGACCTTTGGCCCGACGCTGCCGATCGCGACGTTCTCCAACGAAGAAGAAGCTATCTGTCTCGCCAATGACAGCGAATTCGGCCTGACGGCGAGCGTCTGGACGCGAGATCGTGCAAGAGGCGAACGTGTCGCACAAAAGATCGAGGCCGGATCGGTCTGCGTCAACGAGGTTCTCTACACACACGGCATCGCACAAACCCCATGGGGCGGTTTCAAGAACTCAGGCCGAGGCCGCACGCACGGCCGCGAAGGCCTGATGGAACTCGTCCAACCCCAACACATCCACGTAAATAGACTCGCCCTCATGCCCGACGCATGGTGGATGCCATATTCAGCGAATGCCGTCGCAACCTTTCGCAAGATGACGAGAACATTCGCCAGCGGCTCGCTGATCAAAACGGTCAGCTTACTGCCGCAGTTGTTGAAACGCGTTCGCGAACTCATCAAGAAATAGCCGGACTGATTCCGAATACGTCGATCTGCTAACGTTTCACGACTATCTGCTGGACCTTTCCGTCCTTACTTGGCCCATCGGCATGGCCGCATTGCCAGAGGTTCAGTTTGTCGACAAAACACGAATACATCCCTTCGACGCCCATTCGCTGTTCGTTGTTGTTACGGTAAAAGGTCTTTTGATTCCATGCCACACGGATCGGATAGACGAGCGTGTTGGCGTTGCCCTGGCCGATATCGCGATAAATTTCCCATCGACGCGGGGAACCCACACTAAAGCCGGTCACATCCATCGTGGTCGCTCCGTCCATTCCCGGTTGTGACGGGTTTTCATACAAACAGCGGATGAGTTTTTTAAGCACTTCTGTGGGCGGTGCTCCGCCGTTTCGTCCGCCGCGTGCCATATTTTGGCAATCCAAAAGTTCGCGATTGGCGAGCACCGTTCCGTTTTTATCGACTCGCAATTTCTCAGTCGGAACTTTCGGCGCGTTGCCGCCTTGGATCGGACGGATCCAGTGTTTGCCGTAATCGCGGATCAAAATTCTAAATTGTTTCGGCAGCTTGCCAGGCTTAGCATCGACAGTCACGATATACGATTGATTTGGCAGGTCGATCTCGTCGATCGTGGCTTTGCTGTAATTTGAGTTCTTCGGATCGGCCATCATCGCTATATCTACCTCGACGCGGTCGCCAACCTTAAACTGGCCGTCACCATTGTCGCCGCCCGGCGGGTTTTCGACTGGTGTGTCGCCATTTCCGCCACCGCCGTTAGGATTGCCCTTGCCATTTCCGGCAGGCAGGGCTTTGACCCATTGCTCATTTACGAAAAATGAGGAAGGCGATCCGCCCGGCGTAGTTGCGGGGCATTCAATGTCGTACCCGCGGAACGTTCCAAAATCCCGTACGTCAGTAATCACGCAGGGCCGCCAGTATTTTTCATCGGCCATACTGGTCGGTGACGCCATGATCTTGTCACCTTTTTTGAGTACTTTTTGAGCATTGCACTCGATTCCTAAGCAGAACAAGAGCGCCGGAAACACGAGCGAAAATGCAAACATCCGTTTGTTTGCGAATGGGGTTCTTAAAGTCACTGTTTCTCCCGGGTCGGTTTTCGTTATTGCTAATAAGAGGCCTTGCAACGCCGTACGAATAACGGCGAATTGCCGAGACGCCTAATTCCGTCAAACGTTCGACGGGGCCGCTGGAGATCAACAGCCTGATCTATGATTAACACCAACGCCGTCGATGTTATGGCAGTTTGTGTCAAACAACAAACTTCGATGATGATCAACGGCATTTGGTCGAGGGGTCGAAGCGTCTCCGTCCGTCGAGGGATTCGACGGCGGTTCTATTTCGATGTTGAATGTGAAGATCGGTTAGAGAGGCTTAGCCGCAGAGAGTTCGCCAGTTTCGACAAGTGGTTCTGGTTCCGGCCGGTAGGTTTTGATCATAACAAGATGGATCGTCACGCCGATCGCGATTGCGGCCATGAGTAGCATGAGCCAGAAACGGCCAGCGAGGATCCACATACTGAAACCGATCGACAACCAAAGCGTGAGGATCGTGCTTACCTTTTGCCGCACGGAAATGCCGAGGCCGCTCTTGTAATTGCGGATATACGAACCGCACAGGCGGTTGTTCAGGAGCCAATTGTGAAACTTCTCAGAGCTGCGGGAGTAGCAATAGGCGGCCAAAAGAAGGAAAACCGTGGTCGGCATTAGAGGAAGGAACATCCCGAGCACACCGAGACCGACACACAACGTGCCGGCAAAAATCAGTAGTGCTTTTCTGATGTCCATCTATTTCCAGTTACCCAGAACGCCACCCAAAACCATCAATCGCTCAGTATATCAGCGCTCTACTCAATATTAAAGCTCGATCGACGGCTTATAAAGGTTACGAACTAGCCGGAGAAGCCTATTGATAGCATTTCGATTTCAACACCGATTTATTGCCGTCTTCGTTCAATGTCAGCGAAGTTTTGCCGATTACGCCGGTGAATTTGCGGTCGGTGTCGGGCAGCGTGAATCCGATCTTCTCATAGTTTTTTCCAGTCACTTCGGCCGGAACAAGCACAGGATCGCCAAGCTCGCCTTGGGCCGTCGACACTAGTGCCCACCAAGTGCCGCCACTATCAGTAATAAAGATCTCGGTTCCCCCGAGGTCGCCTCCGCTCCCCAGGCTAATGTCGCTGTAGGTGTTTGCACATCGCCGCTTCAGCACGGACTTCGTACCGCCCTGCGTCACAGTGAAACTGGTCGCCGACACTGTTCCTTTGTATTTTTTGTTACCATTATCATTGGGCAGAGTAAATTCGACGGTTCGCATATCCTTGCCTGAGGTCGTCGCCTCGACTAGGACGGGATTAAAAATATCGCCCTGAGCCAGCGTTACCAACGCGAAAGTCTTATCCGACGACTGCGCCAAGTAAACGGCCATACAGCAAAAATCCCCCGATTCCGGGCCTGCCGCAATATCACTGAAATAACCGACGGTCGTAAATTTCTTAGGTAACGGTTTTTTCTGAGCAGCTACCGTGATCGAAAAAATGGCAATGAGCGCCAAACACAAAACGGACAAAATAGATCTATTGATTTTCATATTATCTTTCGCAGAGTGAAGTAACACTAAACTCACATTCCCGTGATTGAAATAAATGAGTTGAACCGAGCAATATCCGATATTGTCGCACCGAAACCAGAAACGTCAAAGAAAAATTTCGCCGGCTACACGCCTACGAGCCCGAACGGAACCGCAAATAGTCGTCCGCGCTTTGCTGCGGGCGTTCGACTACCGGCAAGTGGCCGATGCCCTGCAGGATGATTACTTGCGATCGCGGCAGTAGCCCGCGAAGCACCTCTACCGTGGCGACGTCGATCGTTCTATCTTTGTCGCCCCATACGATCAGCGTCGGCGTTTCCAACCCTCGAATGCGTTCTTCAACGGAATCGGAGGCGATCTGCGCGAAAATACGCTGTTCGAGGTCAAAATTGCGGATACGTTCCTGTGCGAGAACGTTCATGATCGGCCTCGGGATAAACGGCGGTTCTGCCATCACCCACGGGAACAGGCCCGCAAACTCTTCCTCGGTGCGGACCAATAGCGGATTCGTCCCGGTTTCTTCGATCCTTTTGCGAAGTTCGCTCGCGGGTGCCGACCAGATACCGGCAGCATTGATGAGCCAGAGGCTTTTGACCTCTGTCCTGTACAAAGCCGCATACGACATCGCGATCTGGCCGCCCATCGAACTTCCGCCGATATGGATGTCCCGTATTCCCAATGCGTTGGCTAATTTATGCAGTCGTTCGGCCTGAGCGCTCGCCGAATAATCTGCTTCTGCCGGACGGGCGGATTCGCCAAAACCGACGTGGTCGGGCACGATCACACGATATTTCGGCGTTAAAAACTTCGCGACACGGTCAAAACTGTCCTTGTTAGCCCCAAAACCGTGCAGCAGCATCAACGGCTCGCCCTGCCCGCCCTCAAGATAAACATAACGCGTCCCGTCCGGCAGATCGATCTCCTTGCGTTCCAGGCCGGCTTGCTTGCGCTCGATCGTCAGGAAAAGTCTCGTCGCAGATTCAGGTGCAAGATAGACAAAGCCAATTGCGCCAATAACAAACAACGCAAGGAAACTGACGCCAATGATCGCGATTCGTTTAACGACCGAAAATTTCATAGGCAGTTAGGCAGCGAACGCCTCCATTGGAACGGCAACATCGGGAAATGCGGCAAGAAGTTTTTTATCGGATGTGATGAGAGGGACACTAAGCCGTTCGGCAAGTGATACGAATTCACAATCATAGGCTGTGCAGCCAAAAGCTTCCGCAAGTTCTAACACGCGCGCCGAATCTACATCAAACTCGCGATCCTGCAACGAGATCAACGCCTCTTCCATAATGAGGACTGCCGCCCGACGGGAAAACACTCCACGCCGAACATATAATGTTAAGAGATTACGCATCTCCGATCGCCATAACCGCGGTCCGGCCCAATCCGGATCTTTCCGGGCAACTGCAATCGCATTAGCAGTTTGATCGCCGTTGATCAAAAGATACGCAATAATATTGGTATCGACGACGATCATGGACGACCTTCATTCTTAGCGAAATCTAGAAATTCATCCGTTAGCCAGACGTCAGGAAGACTGTCTCGAAGGCGGCGAATCCTTTCCAACCGTCTTTCGTTGTCGGGCTGAACATTTTCAAGAACCTTCTCCAGCTGAACAATCGCCTCGCCGTTAATGCTTCTCCGATGTCGCTTGGCTAGGTTGCCCAGCGTGGCATAGATATCTTCGGGTAGATTTTTAATAGTCAATGTAGCCATGATATTCACATCCAAAACACATCCAAAATGGAAGCATAACGAAACCACTAGAAATATTCAAGGACAATGTTTCAAAATGTTAGAACTCTATGAGAATGTCCTAGTTTGAACTCAATAGAAATGTCCTAGTTCGAGAAAGGGGTTGATCATCGGAAGAAAGGGGGTGATCGATGGATAAAAGAGGGGCAATACTGATGAGCGAGAAGGAAAGGGAAA
>JANLTF010000340.1:0-22940 GCA_031362825.1 Acidobacteriota bacterium
TATAAGATCGAGCGCTTTGATGCCTGATAATGCAACGTCGTCGGGTTGTGTTTGATTCGGTGTTTCGTCTAGCAGCCGGGAAAATATCTCTCGGGCTGTATCCGTTTTTCCGATGCGGAGGTAGGCCTCGGCGAGCATTGCATTGTCTTCGCGATAGTACCGCATCGCTGTCGGGTTCGATGCACCGCTTACGTTTTGTCCGCTGGTGAGAACGTGGATGGTTTCATCGAAATTCCCGGTCTCAAAACTATTTTTTGCCAGGCGTTTGTGTGCAGCCGACATCAGCAGGCTGTTCGGCGATTCGAGCGACATTCTGGTGAGATACAGCCGTTCGAGCAAGAGATTGCCGCTTTCGCGAAAGATCTTGGCGAGGTGAAATAGCGCATACGCTTTCAGTATCGAATCACGTCCGGCGACCGACTGATAATTCACGATCGCAGTCGCCAGGTCGCCGCCTTCCTCGGACATTCGCGCCAAAAGATAGTCGTAATTATTGGCAGCAAAAACTTTCGGTTCACTCTGTGAGAGGCTGCTGAGCTCTAGTATCGTGGCCTGGCTCCCAGCCTGCGCGGACTTGTACGTTATCCTCGGCGATTCTGCTCGACCGATCTGCACGAACAAAATATACGCAATAATTGCCGGTAGGCAACTGGCATTAAAAAATCGACTCATGGCTTAAAATACTACCGTAGATCAATCAGCGCAGTTGAACGGGTCAAACCATCCGAATCCTTTCGTAGTGACACGCCGATGCGATTAAGGATCTGAGGATTTTTCCAAAGGCGGCGAACCCGAAAATTGATGGTCGCCGACTGATTCGGGTTCAAAAAAACTGTCTGCGGGGGGTCTATCACTACTATCCACCGGCGTTGTTCGACAAAGACATTGTATCTCTCCGGAGCCTGGCCGCGATTTGTTACCGAAATACTAATTACGGTATTGGCCCCAACCGGGGCATTCATCGTCTGGGAAACCGGCGAAAGCTCGAATCCCGGATTTCGCTGGGCAACCACAAGCGGGTTTTCGAGCAATGGTCCCCAAACCTGTTTCCAATCTACCTCGCTCCGCTTCAGGTAAAGATTGAAAAAGGAAGTGAGCAGGCGACGGGTTTCCGACAATTGCTGTTCACGCATGATCGTCCCGGTGTCGCATCCGAACCCGTTCGCATCCTGAAACCCACAATGCCACCCGCCTTGAATGACCGGTAATATCTTTGGCGTGTTAGCTCCATTGAACATAGTCTGCCCGTTCGACGCTACCGGAACGATAGTATCCGAACTCCCCGAGATCAGGCTGACAGGAATGCCAAGGAGCGGCATTGCCGTGATCGCCGACGGGTTTGTCTCAGCGGCCGCAAGGTTTGCAAGACCCTTTATTCGAGCATCCTGAGATGCAGCGAGGATGCTTGCTCCGCCTCCCATCGAGTGGCCGCTTGCACCGAACTTAGACGTCGCGACCTGTCCGAAAAGTAGAGAAGATGGGTTCAAATTCTCTTGTTCGAGGTACGTCAGGCATCGTTTAATATCATCCGCAAAGTTCTGGTGATTTGGCAGCAGTCCGCCCTCCGAGTCGGATGCGACCACAAAATAGCCATGTGTCGCCAGATGTTCGAGCGTCGATTGATATGACGAAACCGCCTGAAAAAAACCGTGACCAAACGTTATCGCGGCGTACGGTGCTCCGGTACCGTCGTATATTGTATTTTGGCCGCCGGAAGCTGCGGGATAGTAAAGACGAGCTGTAAATGTCGTATTATTCGCGCGAGTCACTGTCACACTCCGCCACCCGGCACGATAGCGACCGGCCTGCGAAAGCGGGTCATTTTGGGCGACAACGCCCCCCGAAAAAACGACCAACAACCCGGCAATAACGAGGCAAAGACCGATATGCATAACAAGAACTGATTCTACCGCAATCGCCCCAACACGAGCAAAACTGACAACAAGGGAGATTGTCCTGTAAACTATACCTCTATGACTGCAAGAATTTTGAGCGGAAAGATGTTTGCAGACGCGATCAAGGCCGAGGTTGCTGCGGAGGTCAGGGATATTCGCGAAACTCATGGCTACTCGCCGTGTCTCGTCGTCGTCCGTGTCGGCGAAGATCCGGCGTCGGCCGTATATGTCGGAAGCAAGGTAAAGACCGCTGAGGAACTCGGTATAATCTCCGAGCATGTGCATCTTGATGTCGATACACCCAATGACGAATTAATTGCCCTGATCGACGCTCTAAATGAAAGAACGGATGTCGATGGAATTCTGGTCCAGCTACCGCTACCCAAACAGATCGACGAACGAAAGATTCTCGAACGCATCGATCCTGAAAAGGACGTCGACGGTTTTCATCCTGTAAATGTAGGCAAACTCACGCTCGGTTATCCCGCCCTCGCTCCGTGCACGCCGGCGGGCGTCATCGAAATATTAAGACGCGCGGGCATCGAGATCGCAGGGAAACACGCCGTTGTCGTCGGCCGCAGCAACATCGTCGGCAAACCGATGGCATCGCTTTTACTAAAAGAAAATGCGACCGTTACTATCTGCCATTCGCGGACGACTGATCTGCCATCGATCACTAGCCAGGCCGATATTTTGGTAGCGGCGATCGGACGTGCCGGTTTCATCTGCCGTGAACACATCGGCGAAGGTGCGACCGTTATCGATGTCGGGATCAACAATCTAAACGATGTAAGTCTCGCACCGGAATATTTCGTCGCCGACGATATAGAAAAACGTCTGAAAGCGATCGAGACTCGAGGTTTCACGCTGGTCGGCGACGTAAACCCAAAAGACGCGATGGAACAGGCTGCCAATTTCACGCCCGTCCCGGGAGGTGTTGGATTGTTGACTGTCGCGATGTTGATGAAAAACACAGTCGAGGCCGCGAAAAGCCGAAGAATGGATTAGCCGCGAAAAGGCGAAAAACGCACAATAACATATCCTTATTTTGCGTCTTCTGTACCTTTTCGCGGCCATAGAAAAATTATGAATTTTGAAGAATACCAAGCAGAAGCGAGACAGACGGCACTTTATCCGCGGCGAATGGAGAATCTCGAATATCCGACTCTCGGCCTAGCCGGTGAGGCGGGCGAAGTGGCAAATATTGTCAAAAAGATCCAACGCGATCACGGTGGCGTCATAAACGATGAAACTCGCGCCAAATTACTCGACGAACTCGGCGATGTCCTCTGGTACATCTCAGCCTGCGCGGACGAACTCGGGCTGACGCTTTCCGAGATCGCTGATTATAACGTCAATAAATTGGCGAAACGACACGGACGTTAGCCTTGGTTTGAGAACAGCTGTCAGCTGTGTTTTTATTGTGCTAAAAGTAGGACTCACAGGTTCAATTGCGGTCGGCAAATCTTTTGTTTGCAGTGTTTTTCGTGAACTTGGGTGCCAAGCGCTCGATGCAGATATGACGGCACGCGAAGTTGTGGCAAAAGGCACGCCGGGGCTTTCGGCGATCGTGCTTGAATTTGGCGAAACTGTCCTTGCTAGAGACGGTGATCTTGACCGTAAGAAGCTTGGGGCGATCGTTTTCGCTGACAAAGATAAACGCGAGGTGCTCAATTCGGTCGTCCATCCGCTCGTTATCGAGGCTCAGGATAAATGGGTCAGAGATGCGGAAACCAAAGAGCCCGACGGCATCGCCGTGATCGATGCGGCGTTGATGATCGAGTCCGGAGGTTACAAACGCTTTAACAAATTAATTGTCGTCTGGTGCGAAAGCGCGATACAATTAAGTCGGTTGATCGATCGTGACGGATTGAGCGAATCGGACGCCAATGCACGTATCACGGCTCAAATGCCGCAGGACGAGAAGAAAAAGTTTGCGGATTATCTGATCGATACATCCGACGGATTTGAGAAGACGCGGGAAAGGACGGCAGAGATTGTTTGGCAGTTGAGAAGCTTGAAAGAGTAGAATGAAAAGTATCTGTCCGGACAAAAAAATAAAAATCCCAAGATCCTACGGGTCTTTTTTTGTCTATGCCTTATTTTTCGTTACCGCTCTCAGTTCAGCCTGCACTCAAATCGAACCGCCCAAGAATGAACCGTTTTTCGCAGTGACCGCTCCACCAAAGGTGCAGGAACTTCGCTGGAGCAACGGCAAGATGCCAAAGAGCCTTGATCCCGCTCGTGCCGCTGCAGCACCGGAAACGGACCTCGTCCGTGCGGTCTTTGAGGGTTTGACCGAGATCGACGCTAAAACGCTCAAGGAGATTCCCGCCGTCGCTGAAAAATGGTCAAGTTCCGAAGATCTTCGGGTTTGGACGTTTCAACTGCGAAAAGATGCCCGCTGGTCGAACGGTAAACGTGTAACTGCCGCGGACTTCGTAGTTTCGTGGAAACGGCTGCTTGATCCAGGCGATAAAACCGCACATCGCGAGTTGTTTCGAAACATCGTCGGCATGAACGACGCAAAGGCCGAGGGTCTGGTACCGATCGAATCGGTAGATTTCGGCCACACACCGGCCGCCGGAACGTTAAATTCACGCACCGACGCAGCCAATTCGAATTCGGCTCTGAGATTTCAAACGCCCGATCCGCCAAAGCCTCAAACCGAACCCTTACCGCAGACCAAGCCAGAGGTGCCAAAACCCGAACCGAAGACGGCAAGATATGGTGTCGAGGCCGTCAATGATGCGACCCTGAAAGTAACGCTCGAACGGCCGGATAAGGATTTCGCGAAACTCGTCGCGCATCCAATCTTTCGACCTGTACATGGCGACGGCAAGAGTTTCGAGACTGAACCTTTGGGTATTAATACCGTCACAAATGGCGCATTCAAACTAGCAGGCGCCGGAAAAGATGGCGTCGTTCTCGACCGCTCCGACACCTATTGGAATAAGGTGAGCGTCAGTCTAGACCGCGTTAGACTTGTGCCGAAGGATTCCGCCGACGCCGCTCTCGACGCTTATAAACAAGGCGAGATCGACGCCGTGACTAATGCTGATTTTGAACCGCTTGCCCTAAAATTGCTCTCGCCGTACCAAGATTTTCGACAGACGACCCACAGTGCATTGAACTTTTACGAAGTAAATACGGCCAACGCCCCGTTCAGCGATCGACGCGTCCGCGAGGCTCTGGCGATCAGCATCGACCGCGAACGCGTCACCGACGGTGAACTTGACGGTGCCACGCAGCCGGCGATCTCGTTTTTGCCTCTCGGAGAAAAAAAACACAGTAAGCTCGCTCTCGATGTCGAACGTGCCAAAAAATTGCTTGAATTGGCGGGTTATCCTAACGGAGAAAGCTTCCCAAAAATGCGCCTCGTCGTAAATCGCAATGACATCCAGCAGCGTGTCGCACGCAGCGTGGCCAAAATGTGGAAGCAGAACCTAAACCTTGAGACCGAAATTCTCGTAAGAGATTCGGCCGAGATGGAATCGGTACGTGTGGCGGGCGCGTACGATCTGATTCGACGCGGCGTTGTTTTGCCAACTGTCGATGAATCGGTCAGTCTCGCGGCGATTTTTGGACTTCGTAAAGTTGCCGAAATTCCTGCTGTTGTTTCGCCAAAGGAACCGGGAATTAAGGAAAGCCCTACGCCGACGTTATCGGCACCGACGCAGTTAAGCTTTGAGGGTGGGCCTTCGGATGGTTCTCTTTTGCTGACCGATCCAACTTCGGTTCCGGCGACTGAGTCGACATTTACCGAGCAGGATGCTCTTTTCGAATTGAACGCGATCCCGCTCTATTTTCCAACGTCGTATTCGCTCGTCAAGCCTTACGTCAAGGGCTTTGAGATCAATGGCCTCGATGCTCCAACGCTGAAGGATATCAGTATTGACAGCAGTTGGCAGCCAAAACCGGCAAAGGTGGAATAGCTTTTTCGGTTTGCATTCTTTGGCGATTCGCATTAAATTTTTCACACGCTCTCCCTGAGCGGCTTTTGCATCACAGGCAATTCGTTCGCAACTGTTTCGGTTTTATCAGCTATGGCAGAAAGACGATTCAGCCGGTCATACTCAGTCCTATTTGTATTCATATTAGCGGCGTTTATTGCCGGTTGCTCATCTTCGGTAAAAGGCAAGTATTTTGGCAAGACCACTCCGCCGTCTGAGAATGTACTGCGCTATATTTCAGGCTCCGAACCTGAGACGCTCGACCCGCAATTGCCCGACGGCCAGCCCGAAGCCCGTATTTTCATGGCCCTATACGAAGGCCTGGTCGAATACGGCCCAAGAGATCAGCAGCCGATCCCCTCGATAGCGAAAAGCTGGGAGATCAGCCCGAATGTGGACGAATTCATCTTTCACCTTCGCGACAACGCCAAATGGAGCGACGGCACACCGATCAGGGCACGCGATTTTGTTTATAGCCTCCGTCGCGGTTTTGCACCCGAAACGATCTCGCGAACGGCTGGGCTCGGCTACGCGATCAAATATTCGTCCGAATTCAACGGCGAAAAGGTTTTCGTTAAAAAAGGCGGCAGATTCCTGAACGTCGCAGATCTAGACCCGAAACCGGCAAAACCGCAAATGCCATTCGGCCCCGATACCGAATTTTACAAGTTCATGCATTCGCCCGACCGAATTACACTTGAGGGCGACGAAAAGAAGCGCACAAAAGAACTCGACGCGGATCCGAAACTAAAGGCTCTCGCTGATGGTGCCGAATTTGTACAGGTCACGGCTGATGACATTGGCGTGGAAGCGATCGATGAATACACTTTACGGATCACGCTCAAACAGAGTGCTCCGTATTTTCTTGGCCTGCTGGCACACCAGTTCTTCCGCCTCGTTCCGCAGCAGGCTATCGAAAAACATGGCAAAGACTGGACGCGGCCGGCGAATATCGTCACGTGCGGAGCCTTCAAGATCAAGCAATACAAGCCTTACGACCAATTGATCGTCGAACGCGACCCGATGTATTGGGACGCTGCGAATGTCCATCTTGACCGCATCGAGTTTTATCCGGTCGAAGAACTTTCGACGATCATGAATCTGTATAAGGCCGGATCTGTCGATGCATTTCTAAACCACACCGTGCCAACCTCATGGATAAACGAGGTAAGGCCCTACAAGGACGAATATCTCAACTTCCCCGAGGCGGCAACGGCGTATTACGCGATGAACATTACCAAGCCGCCGTTCAACGACATACGGGTACGGCGTGCTTTCATGAACGGGCTCGACCGCCAAGCGTTGTCGGATTTTCGCAAGATCACCAAACCGCTCTACGGCAAAGTTCCGTCCGGCATCTTTCCGGATTATGACAAGGCCGTCGAGAAGGTCGGCGAAGAGATCCGCAAAGAAAAGAACATAACGCCCGAAGCGTGGGCAAATCGGAATGCACTTGACGCCGAGACGGCCCGCAAACTGCTGACCGACGCCGGTTTTCCGGTGACAAAGAGAGGCGATACATACTCTTGCCCAACGTTCCCGACCGACACGGTCGCGATCACTTTCAACACAAACGAGAACAACCGCTCTATCGCCGAATTTATTCAGGCGCAGTGGAAACAGAATCTCGGAATTACCATCCCGCTAAAGACAATGGAATTTAAGACTTTCTTACCATATTTCAAATCGCTACAGTATGAAGGGTTTTCACAATTTCTGTGGTCGGGCGATTATATGGATCCTTACACGTTCCTAAGTCTGCAGTACGGTAAAGATAACGAGGGAGGAGCGGGTTTCTACGATGCCAAGTATGACAAAATGCTCGACGACGCTAATGCCGAGCTTGATCCGGCAAAGCGGTTCGAGATGTTGGCCCGTGCCGAATTTTATCTGATGGAACAGCTTCCTATGGTGCCGTTGACGATCAACGCGACCAATTGGCTGAAAAAGCCGTACGTAAAAGGCATGTACCCAAATCCGGGCACGCTGCTGCCATGGAAATTCGTCTATATCGAACGCGATCCGGCCAAGTGGGATAAGGATGTGGACAACATTATGACCACGCCGGACGAGCAGGCAGATAAACAGTATGCGGATCTCGTGAGCACGCAAAAGGCGGCCGCAAAATAGAGCAAATACGATGTTAGGTTTCATATTGCGAAGATTGCTGATCATTATCCCGATGGCGTTGCTTGTCGTAACGCTGACGTGGGGGTTGATCCGCATCTCGCCGGGCAATTTCTACTCGGGCGAAAAGAAACTGCCGGCAGCCGTCGAGGCAAACATCCGCAATAAATACGGGCTCGATAAACCGTGGTACGCGCAATACGGCATGATGATGTCGAATATCGTCCGCGGTGATCTTGGGGATTCGCTAAAATATCAGGGCCAATCGGTCAATGAGATCATCTGGCGGCACTTGCCTTATTCGGCGACGATCGGGATCTTGGCTTATCTGCTCGCGTTGCTTGTCGGCCTGTCGGCCGGGACCATTGCGGCGTTAAAGCAGAATTCGGCGTTCGATTACGGTTCGATGTCGCTGGCGATGCTAGGGCTCTCGGTGCCGAACTTCGTCCTCGGGCCGCTGCTCGTACTTATCTTTGCGTTCGGGCTTTATTGGTTGCCGCCCGCCCGCTGGGGCGGCGTCTCGAACATCGTACTGCCTGTGATAACGCTCGCGGCGATCTATGCGGCATACATCGCACGTCTGACGCGTGCTGGAATGCTCGAGGTTTTGCGCTCCGATTACATTCGCACTGCCAGAGCAAAAGGCCTCGACGAAAGGACCGTTCTGCTTCGTCACGCGTTCCGCGGCGGTATCATTCCGGTCGTTTCGTTCACTGGACCGGCACTTGCGGCATTGCTCGCCGGAACCGTCGTTGTTGAAAAGGTCTTCGCATTGCCGGGGCTTGGCGATATTTTTATCAAATCTGTATTGAACCGCGACGAGCCGCTGATCCTCGGCATCGTGGCATTTTTGTCGATACTGATCATGGTCTTTAACCTCGCGGTCGATATTGCCTACGGATACCTCGATCCGCGGATCCGATATGAGTGAGAACGTCGAAATAGTAAAAGGAACCTCGCTCTGGCGCGACGCATGGAAGCGCCTGAGGCGAAACCGTCTTGCGTTGGCGGGCCTTATCTTTATTACGTTCATGGTCATTGCCGTGCTGATCGGTCCGTTGATCGTCGTTTGGACGACCGGTTACACGTACGACATGATCCCCGGCGAAACCGATCTCGCTCGTTCGCTGCCGCCTTCGCTGCAGCATCCGATGGGGACCGATGACGCGGGCCGCGACCTTCTCGCACGCGTGCTGCAAGGCGGCCGCATCTCGCTGATGGTCGGCATTATTTCGACGTTCGTTTCGCTGATCGTCGGAGTAAGCTACGGGGCGATCGCCGGATTTCTGGGCGGACGCATCGACAATCTGATGATGCGCATCGTCGATATTATCTATGCGATCCCTTACATTTTGATCGTCATCGTGCTGTTGTCTGTTTTTGGCGGCCCAAGCACACCGGATTGGATCAAGTGGCTCTCAAGCAATCTTGGCGGTGCGGGAAATCAGGCGTTGAGCCAGATATTTCTGCTGTTTTTTGCGCTCGGGTTGGTGTCGTGGCTCACGATGGCACGTGTCGTTCGCGGGCAGATCTTGTCACTCAAGAACCAGGAATTTGTGCTGGCAGCCCGGGCGACCGGCGTATCGACATTCGGCATTATCTTTCGCCATCTGGTGCCAAACGCCCTCGGCCCGGTTATCGTTTACGCGACGCTGACCGTACCGAGCGTAATGCTGACGGAGGCGTTTTTGTCGTTTCTCGGCCTCGGCGTTCAGGCACCGTACGCATCGTGGGGCAGCCTTGCAGATGCGGGCATTAAAAATCTTGCGATCTTCCCGTGGCAACTTATTTTCCCGGGCGTGACGATGGCGTTGACGCTGTTTTCACTTAATTTTTTAGGCGACGGCCTACGCGACGCGCTCGATCCGCAGACACGGAAATTTTGAATGATTGCGATACAAATCAACAAAATTCCTGTAAATTTGTAGTATGGAGAAGAATCCGCTTTTTACAATTGGTCACGGAAACAGAAAACCGGAAGCTTTTCTTGCTTTGCTGAAGGAGTTCGAAATTGAATATCTTATCGACGTTCGTTCACAGCCTTATTCGAGATTTAACCCCCAGTTCAATCAGGACGACTTGAAGTTCTTCTTGGAAGAAAGCGGCATTAGATATATTTTCATGGGCGATAGTCTTGGCGGGCGGCCGCATGATCTCACTTGTTACACTGAAGGAAAAGTTGACTATGAAATAGTTAAAACGAGGGATTTTTTTCTAGAAGGGATTGAGAGGCTAAAAACAGCATATAAAAAGAACCTCAATGTAGTAATAATGTGTAGTGAAAGCGATCCGTGTGAGTGTCATCGGAGTAAGTTGATTGGCAGGGTCCTGGATCACGACAATATCGGCTTGCAGCACATTGACGAAAAAGGGAAAGTCAAAAACCAGATAAGAGTAATTAACGAGCTAAACAAGGGACGATCCGAGATCGATTTGTTTGGTAATCCAATTAATACGACTTCGAGAAAGGCCTATACCTGAGTCTATGGAATTTTTTACTATCGGTGTTTACAATTCGTCAGAAAGTAGTTTCTTCGAAAAACTCACCCAAAATAATATAGATACATTTTGCGATATTAGACAACGAAGAGGCGTAAGGGGAGCAAAATATTCGTTTGTAAACAGCAACAGGCTTCAGCAGAGGTTGAATGAGCTGGCGATCAAGTACACCTACATTCAAAATTTGGCTCCAACCTCCGAGATAAGGGCATTTCAAAAAAAATCGGATATTGGAAAAGGCGAGTTAAAAAGAGATAGGCAAGCATTGGCAATCGATTTTGTCAGAGAGTATAAAAACAGGATCGTGGAAAATTTCGACTTTGAGGGCCTCTTCAAAAGACTTGGCCGGATTGGTGCAAGCAGGGTCGCATTTTTCTGTGTCGAGGAGACTCCCGAAGCATGTCACCGGTCGATTGTCGCTGATAAATTACAGAACGATGTAAATTTCGATGTAATTCACTTGTAACCCACGATGGAAGTGCTGATTGTTTCAAAAACATACATGGCGAGTGCCTTTTGTGTTGGCGGACTTGTTTTGGAAAATGACCGTTACGTGAGATTGCTGAATAAGGGAGGGGTTAATCAGCCACTTTGGGCTGAACCCGGTTTTCAAATTGGCGATATCTGGGATGTTGATTTTGACGACAGCCCAATTCTTCATCCGCCGCATATTGAAGATGTGATCATTTCGAACAAAACATTTATCCGACGTATCGACGATATACCCGGTTTTTTGAACTTAAGACAAGTAATTGATTGGCGCGGTCACATCGACAATTTGTTTGATGGTCTCCTTGATTGGACAAGCAGCGGCACCGGCTACATTCCTGCTGGGGAAAACCTTCCCACCAAAAGTGTAGGTTTTTGGATTCCCGACAGGGATCTTTTTTCTCGTGTATTTTCTGAAAGCAAGATAAAATATCGATATCCTGCCGATACAAACTACAGAAGCATTACTTACGTCGGCACTCAGGAAACGGTTGTCAAAATTCCCGCAGGGACAATAATACGCGTTTCTCTTTCAAGACTCTTTCCGTCTGAAGATTCGAAACTGAACCTCCCGAGAGGATATTATTTACAGCTTTCAGGCTGGTATCTGTAACGAGTCTAACGGCAGTTTACTAATGACCAATAACGACACAATCCTATCGGTCGATGGCCTCAAGACCTTTTTCCATACCGAGGACGGTGTGGTCAAGGCGGTTGACGGTATTTCGTTCGAGCTGAAAAAGGGTGAGACGCTAGGGATTGTCGGCGAATCGGGCTCGGGCAAATCAGTGACCAATCTGTCGGTGATGCGGCTCATTCAGGAACCACCGGGCGAGATCGCGGGCGGCAAGGTCGTGTTTGACGGCATCGATGTTCTGGAATTGCCGATCGACGAGGTGCGAAAGATCAGGGGCAAGCGGATCGCGATGATCTTTCAGGACCCGATGACGTCGCTCAATCCGTATCTTAAGATCTCGAAACAATTGATGGAGGTGACACAGCTTCACCTCGGCCATTCAAAACAGCAAGCTCGCGAGCACGCGATCAAGATGCTCAAAACGGTCGGTATTTCGGATGCTGAACAACGGATCGACAGCTATCCGCACGAGTTCTCAGGCGGTATGCGACAACGCGTAATGATCGCGATGGCACTGAGCTGCGATCCCGAATTACTGATCGCCGACGAACCGACGACGGCCCTCGACGTAACAATTCAGGCCCAAATTCTCGAACTGATCAAAGATCTAAAAGCGAGAATGGGCACGAGCGTCATCCTGATCACGCACGACCTCGGCGTCGTCGCGGGAATGACCGATAAGATCATCGTCATGTACGCCGGCAAGGTTTTTGAGCAGGCACCGACACGGGAACTATTCGCGACGCCCGCGAATCCGTACACCAAAGGTCTGCTCAAGAGCGTGCCTGATCCGGCACATGAGCAAGGCAAAGAGTTGTATCAAATTCCCGGCCTGCCGCCGGATGTCGCTCATTTGCCGCCGGGCTGTCCGTTTGCCGAGCGATGCGAACGGGCCGAAGATATTTGCCGCCGGGAGTTTCCGCCGTTTGTCGAGATAAATGCGGATCATCATTCGCTGTGCCATTTTGCTTCGGACGTTTATCGGGAATCGAAAACGGAGGCGGCCGCAAAGGCTGGTCAATAAAATTATGAAAAAGCTCTTGCTGCCGCTGGTTATCCTAAGTATTGCCGTACTCGGCTGTTCGAAGTTCAAAGAACTGACTGGCGGCTCGTCCAATTCGAGTGGAGGCAGCACGAGCGGCGGTTCGACGAGCGGTTCATCGACGGCGGGAGCCGATCCAAAGGCTGACATCACGAGCGCCGCGAACAAGTTCACCGCGCTTCAGTCTTTCTCAGCAAAAATGGAAGGGATGGGCCAGACCGAGATCAAATCGCAGGTCGATTACGTTGCTCCGGACCGTTTTCACGTCACGTATCTCGGCGGCACCGGAGCCGGGATCGAGTTGATCATGATCGGTAATCAAATGTATATGAAATCGGGCGGAAAGTGGACCAAATCTCCCAACGCGTCAGCCGCATCCATACCGACGCTCCGCGATTCTTTTACCGAAGAAGGCCTGAAATCGCTGACGGAATCCAAATTCGAAGGCGAAGAGACTATGGACGGAAAACCTGCGTTTGTTTACAGCTTTAAGAACAAAACGCCGAAGGGCGATTTCGGTTTTAACTGCAAGATGTGGGTCGGCAAACAGTCCGGCCTACCGATGAAGATCTACGCGACCTACGACAACGGTGTGCTCAAAAACATGACGGTCAATTACGACACCGAGTCAAAGGTGACGATCGAGGCACCGATCAGTTAATAGATATGCTCCAACATCTTTCATGCCCAAAATGCGGTGCAAATCTTGACGTCGATGACGGCAAGAGGATCGTCAAATGCAAATTTTGCGGCGGTTCGTCGGTGCTAACGCTGGACGGCGGCAAACCCAGCCTTTCTCTTCAAAAGGGCGTGGCAAAGGGCACGGAATACGCCTCGTCAGGCGGCTCGTTGATCTCACTGCAAAACCTTGAGGTTTACTACCGCTCCGGCGGCGGGCTGTTTAGTGCTGCGAAAACAGTCAAGGCTGTAGATGGCGTATCGCTCGATATCAAAAAAGGCGAGACCTTGGGCCTTGTCGGCGAATCGGGCTGCGGCAAATCGACTCTGGGCAAAGCGATCCTTCGGCTGACCGAACCGACCGGCGGCGGCGTGATGTATAACGGCAAAAACCTCAGATCACTGTCCAAATCAGAGATGCGTGATAAGCGAAAGGATCTGCAGATGATCTTTCAGGACCCGTACGCATCGCTCAATCCGAGGATGACGGTCGGAAATATTATCGGCGAACCGATCCGGACATTTGGTATCGGCGGCGGCTCGGTCGATGCTCGTGTTCAGGAATTGATGGAGACGGTCGGCCTTTCGCGACGGTTTGCTAAACGCTATCCGCACGAATTCTCAGGCGGCCAGAGGCAGCGGATCGGCATCGCGAGAGCACTGGCAGTCGATCCTGAGTTCATAGTCGCGGACGAACCGATCTCTGCTCTCGATGTCTCGATCCAGGCCCAGATAATGAATCTGATGGAGCGGCTTCAGGCTGAGAAGAATCTGACCTATCTCTTTATCTCGCACGATCTTCGGGCCGTCCGGCATTTATCGGATCGCGTCGCCGTGATGTATCTGGGCCGCATTGTTGAGCTGGCCGATGGCAAAGAGATCTATCGCGATCCGCTGATGCCGTACACTCAGGCACTCATCTCGGCTGTGCCGGTCCCCGATCCTGAGATCGAATCGAAACGCGAGCGCATCATTCTAAAAGGCGATGTCCCCTCGCCGATCGATCCGCCGAAGGGCTGTCATTTTCATACACGCTGCCAATTCGCGATCCCTGAGTGCTCGACCGTCTCGCCAAAACTCGTCGAGATCAAACCGCTCCACTACGCTGCCTGCATCCGAATCAACTCAGAAAACCCAAATATTGCTGAAAATGCCGTCGCAGGCTTAGGAGCGATCGGAAGCTAGATCGCGTTTTTGGGGGAAAACCAAATGTGTTTTTTTATGTGTTTGGGTTTTTCGGGTTCAGATTGTGGTACGTACCACAATTTAATCAACAAATTTACAGAAAACGAGTAAAAAAGGTGGTTTGGTAACGCGTTTTCGGGGCTTGGTAACGCGTTTTTGAGGCTTGGTAACCGCGAAAAACGGCATTGGTAACCCGATTTTGGGGCTTGGTGCCGCGAGAAAATGTGGGCGTTACCAAGGCGTTTTTGCCCGAACGTCCGCTCCTGCGTGATCGACGGATAATCACATGATCGATCAAATCGACGAATCACCGGCTTTATCGTAAATGTCCGAGTCAGAGGCGGGAGAGAAGGCGGCGGATGCAGCGGTCGGCGGCGGCGCTCTTGAATCATTCGGAAAGGTGACCGCGACCGAGTCGAAGCGAAAAAAGGCCGCCTTGGAGGGCGACCTTTTCGAACAACATTGCATGTACGTTGTTATTACGGCGTTGCGGTCTTGGCCTCGGCGTTTCTTAGCGCCTTGATGCGGTTGTGAGCCGCGAGGATGGCGTGAGATTGCTGCGAGACAATGTCCGCGACGTTTGCCGGCAACGCATACCTTAGGGCGTCGGCGTAGGCTTCTTTGGCGAAGTCTTCGCCGCGTTCGCATTCATTGAGGATGGACTCTTCATTCTTGCCGGTGACGACGGACTTGATATCGATCCAGCCGCGATGAATTGCCGCCGAAACGGTACCCGACTGCTCAGGATCGCCGCCGAGCGAGCGAACGAGTTCCTGCAAAACGCCCGAAAAATCGGCACGCTGCTGCGAAAATTCGTAGAAAACAGTTTTCAGCTCAGAGCGTTCGATGCCCTCGGATGCGGTCTTGAATCCGTTCTGGCCGTCCTTGCATGTTTCGATCAGCCCGTTGAGAGTCGAGATCACATCGTCGTTCGACATCGGTTCTACGGGTGTGTCACCCGCAAAAACTTCGGCGTCGGTGGTTATCGGTTTTGTTGCTTCGTAATCGTTGATCATATCTATTGCCTCCGTGATATTCGTTAGGTATTGAATTGCGACTTGGTCACAGATCAAGATTATTACTTCCAGACGGAAATGAATGTTCGGTAGCGTACATTGTGAAAAAGAGGAACTCGGAGGGCGTGTCTAAAGAGTCAAGATAGTGAACCTATAGGTATTCTTTGAACGCGGATCGAGCGGATCAGGCGGATTTTACGGATCTTATTTAAAAAATCCGTCTTTATCCGCTCGATCCGCCGAATCCGCGTTCAAAATAACTGTGGTTATTTTACAATTCCCGGCGGCATCAGCCCATAAAGCCGAGGTTTGAGGTCGAAAAATTGTTGATGTTCGGAAATACGAGCGGGATGTCGGATTCGGCTAGGCCGTACCAGCGGGCGAGGGTCGCGGCGTATTGTTCGACCGAGACCGAAGGAATAAAACGTCCGCGGACATCGGCGTCGTCGGGGCCGTTATTGACGAGCGTCGGGACGAACGTGCCGTTCGAGGTCGGACGGCCATAGAAGTTGCCGCCCTGCACGGCTCCGCCGATGACGAACGAAGGCCCGCCCCAACCGTGATCTGAGCCGACACCGCTACCCGAACCGGCCGGATTGAATGTGCGGCTAAAATCGGAAAGCGTAAAGGTCGTGACCTTCGACGCGATGCCCTGAGCGACAGTCTCGTCGTAAAATGCCTTGACGGCGTCGCAGACCTGTTTGAGCAAAGCGTTGTGCGGCGTGATCTGGCTGCTGTGGTGGTCAAATCCGCCGAGTTCGACGTAGAAAATCTGGCGGCGCATATTCAGGCCTGTGCGGAATTTCAACAGCTTTGCGACCTGCTTGAGCTGATTGCCAAGCGACGTCGCCGGAAAATCAACGGTCAAAACCGGATCGGTGCTGAGGGCGGCACTCGCGGCAATTGCCTGCTGAGTTAGCTGGCTCGCCTGCTGGACCATCGTGTAATTCTGATCGAGGCCGCGGATGCTGTCCATCGACGCACGGCGGGCGAGTTCGTCCGCGGCGGTGCCGAATCCGGTCAGCGACAATACCTGATTGAGCGGCGTCGGTGAGGCCGAAACGACGAGCGGAGCGGTGTTTGTACCGATATTAAAGAGCGTCGCACCCGAAACGGACGTGACCATCGGGATACCGGCTCCGGGATTGAGCGTCCCGGTGCGATCTGCGGTGCGGCCGCCCCAGCCGGTCGTCGATTTGAAACTCGAGATCGCCGTGCGTGCCTGTTCGACCTGATCGGGATGCGAAAAAAGCTGATACGGACGCGGTGCCCCGGCGATAAACGTCGCCCGCGTGAGCGGCTGAACGAGGCAACCGACGTTGCACACAACGGCCATTTTACCCGCCGCAAACAACGGATGCACCGAACTCATCGCCGGATGCAGGCCGTAAACCTGCCCGCCCATGCTCGGCGGCGTAATAGGGAGCAAACTTGCCTGTGAGATGGCCAGGCCCTGTGCCTGACGTGCGGCGGCGTATTGTGCGTAGCCGGCGGTGTAGTTTGGAATGACCGAATTATTGCCGTCGTTGCCGCCGTTCATGAATACGCAGACCAAGGCCTTGTAATCTTCGACGCCCGAACTAGTTTCATCGAGGCGTTCCTGAGCGAGGGCATTAACGAGACCGAAATGCCGCATCTGCGTCGCCACCGCCGTCATCGACAATGCCGCACACGATCGTTTTAGAAAGTCCCGCCGGTCTTTATTCATAACTGCTATCTCTGAACCTGAAACTGCGGCGCCGTGGCAACCAGATAAAGTGCGGTCCGTGCCCGCTTTAGAGTATTTGTCGATGTCACGGCGGCAACGGCATTCAATACCTGTGTGCGAAACGCGGGACTCATCGAGCCGTTCAATAATTCGCGGTTCAATGTATCGACCATCGAGCCGCCCGTCGCATCCGCGGCGAGCAGGTTTTGCAGCCGCGTCAGGTCAATGCGAGTGCCGCAAGGAACGTTCGAAGCCGCTCCTGTCGCCGCAAGTATGCCGCCCGATGTCGTGACATTTGCAGGTGCAAACTGGTTGACGACGTTCGGGCGTTTGAGCGCCGTTCCGGTGGAGAATATCTGGAACTCAGGCCCCGCGAGCGGTGTGTTCGGGATTATGTACTCCATCGGATAGTAATTGAAAACCGTCGGCGGATTCCACACGTCCTGATCGAGCGGCTGCGTCAGAGTGTTGATCACACCATCACTCAAACCGTTGCAGCTTGCCGGGACCGTAATATTATTATTCGCCGTCGGGCTAAACGGCCTGAGCACGCTGGTCACATACAAGACCGGCTCGCGAAGGTGGCCGTAATTCGGATCGGTCTTGAGATTGCCGCGAGCCTCGGGGTCGAGCAATATCGCACGAATAACTGCCTTGAGATCGCCGCGAACGCCCGAACCGTTATCACGAAAAACGGCTGAAATACGCCCGACATAGGCCGGCGTCGGATTGCTCGTTACCATTTGCTGGATGAGCAGTTTGCTGATAAACGGAGCCGTGTTCGGATGATAAAAGATATTGTCGAGTGCCGCGTCGAGGTCGTCCGCGGGGTCGAGTCCGGCAGGAACGACCGGCGTCGAGCCCGGATAATTCAACAGCGTTTTGGTCGAAAAATCGTGGTTCGCCGGAGTGATGATCATCGGATCGCGAAAATTGACGATGCCTGGCAGCGAATTGCCGCAGGTCTGATTGCAATAGCTCCAACCGGTAAAGACCTTAGCGAAATTGTTGATCGTGTCCTGATTGTAGGTCGGTATGCGATTGCCCTGACTGTCCAGCATCGGCGTGCCGTCCTGATTGAGCATATCGAGCCCGATGCTGAATAGCTGTAATATCTCGCGGCCGTAGTTCTCGTTCGGATTCGAATTTGTGCTGATGGCCATGTCGAGATACTGGCCCATGCCCGGATTGAGCGTTATCTCTTCGAGCAGCGTTCGGAAATTGCCAAACGCGTTACGGTCGAGTATCTGAATATACGGCAGCATGCGGCTCGGCTGCGTCGCGGTGCGGCCGGAAACGACGAGTATTTGATGCAGCGACCACGACACGCGGCGGCGGAGCTGTTGGTCTTCGTTATAGAGAGCCTCTTTGTAAAACCAGTTCTGCAGCGGATACATCGTGTACCGGTCGCGGAAACAGGTTATCGGCACATCGGTCGGCTGTGTGTCGCCGTCACAGGTCGGTGGCGGCGGATTCTGCTGCAGCGGCAGATCGGGATAAGTAAACGATAGGAAGCTTCGCTCGTCCATCTGCTGTTCGAGCCAAGTGCTGTAACCGACGCGTTTTATTCGCGATTCGACCACGGCATTGGCGCCAAATGTCGCCTGTGACATAAACCGCACGCGATCGCCCGTCCACGGGAAATCTGCGCGATTCGCGGTTCGGCTCTTGGTAAGCGGTACCGTTCCGGGCATCGGCGTCGGGACGGAGCCGGGATCGTCGGCTATCTTGCCGCTGCGGTCGCCGACCGAGAGGCGTACACGATTGCTCGACATACCGCGCCAGGTGACGCGGACCAGTACATCGCCTACCTCATTGATCACGCCGATCCGTACCGTAAGCGCGTGAACCTTCTTTCGTGAGGTCGTTTCGAACGAGACGATCTGCAAAGGATGCCGAAACATGCGGGAATCTTCGAGCTCGATCCTAAAGGCATTTGCTCCTTCGCCGTTGAGCAGATCGAGATTTGTAAGATAAAAAGTTACCAGGTCATTTACGCCGGGCCGCACGATCTGGACAGGAGCCCCATCGACAGTCGCATACGCACGTGTCGAACCGGCTTCGCTGATCAGGATCGGAGCGTCCTCAGGAAGGCCTGCGGCCGAGATCAAACCAGCCGACAGGAGCATTGCGAGTGCGCCCGCAAAGGCGCGATGCAGAATAAGGTGTCGAATCGGGCTCGAAGCGTTCTGATATTTCCGCATAACCAAATTTAGTAACGTATCTATGACGAAAGACGATTGTTATGAATATACAAGATTTTACCCGACTTTGGAAAGGATAATCTCTTGCGAAAATTCGGCAGAAAGATGATAATCCCTAAATACTTGATAGGTTGGCAGTCTTGGACCGGAAATAAGCACGATGAAGCATCGAAAAACATTTAGGATCGGCATCTTGCCATTCGTTTTAATAATAGTTGCAGTTGCCTCAGTTCTGGTCGGGACGCTGACCGATGCGGACGCCGTAAAGGCCCAAACAGCGGACCTTTCTCCGTCGGTCGTTGTTTTTAACGAGACATTTGACGGCGTCACGGCGCCAAATCTGCCGGCCGGTTGGACGACTACCGCGAGCGGGGCGAGTTTGCCGTTTGCGACCGTCAACACGCTGCCAGACAGTGCCCCGAACGCAATTTTTACAAACGATCCGTTCGAGGGCGGCGATTCGTCGGTGACCTCGCCGATCATCCCGCTTGGAAATATTCGTCACAAACTGATCTTCAGGCAAAGGTATCAGCTCGACTACGAGTTTGACGGCGGCGTCCTCGAACTGAGCATCGGTGCCGGTGCCTTCACCGACATTATTTCCGCCGGCGGCACGTTTGTCACCGGCGGCTATGACACGCCGCTGGTTGGCGGTTCGCTCAGCGGACGGCAGGCATGGACGGGCGATTCGGTAACGTATGTGACGACCGAGATCAATCTGCCCGTAAGCACTTCGAATCAGAGCATTCGGCTCCGGTGGCGTTTCGGCTCGGATCCGATGGAAGGCGGAAATGGCTGGCGGATCGACAATGTGCAGATAACCAATGCCATCTCCGGCCTGAATACAAACTCGATCACGATCCCGGCGACCGGCCCGGCGTCGGTCTATCCTTCGGAAATAAATGTTAATAATCCGGCTGGTCTCGTCACCGGCGTTCAGGTCAACCTGACGAATTTCAGCCACACGGCACCGGACGATGTCGATCTCGTACTCGCCGCTCCGAACGGCAACAAGGTCGTCCTGATGTCCGATGTCGGCGGCACAAATTCTGTTACGAATCTGAATCTCGTTTTCGACGACACCGCGGCTGCATCACTTCCTGATTCTGCGGCCCTAACGAGCGGAACGTTTAAGCCGACCGATTTCGAGCCCGGCGACGCCTTCCCGGCTCCGGCTCCGGCGAGAGCGCCGATCGGGCGGATGCTGTCTGCATTTAACGGCATCAACCCAAACGGCAACTGGCAGCTATATTTGGTCGATGACAACGGAGCGAATGCCGGAACGGTCTCGGGCGGCTGGAGCATTTCCGTGCAAAGCAGCCCCGACGCGATCGGTATGCAGACGACCGGAATTGCCGATCCGTATCCGTCGCAAAAACTCGTCGCCGGAATATTGGGAACCGTCACCAAGGCCGTCGTAACGCTCTCGAATTTCAGCCATACCGCACCGAACGACGCCGACATAATGCTGGTCGCTCCGAACGGACGACGCGTCATTTTGATGTCGGACGCAGGCGGGACAACCGAGGTTGGCGGACTGAATCTGACATTTGACGACGCGGCTCCGACCGGCTTGCCGCAATCAAATCAGCTGTCGTCGGGGACATTTAAGCCGACGGATTTTGAGGCGGGCGATGTGTTTCCCGCACCTGCTCCGCAAGGCGCTCCTTCAGGTGCAACGCTCAACGCCTTTTACGGCAGCGCTCCGAACGGTTTGTGGAAGCTTTACGCTGTCGATGACGCCGGGAACAACGTCGGCAGCATCGCCGGAGGATGGAACCTGACGCTGACGGCTTCGACCACGGCGTGCGATTTTGTTGTTAACCCGGCTGTTCAATCGGTTCCGGTCACGGGCGGCAGCGGTGCGTTTGGAATTGTGATGCCGTCGGCTTGTTCTTGGACGGCAGTTTCGGGTTCGAGTTTTGTTACCGTCAATTCGGCAGCCGCCGGAAATGGTGACGCGGCGGTTTCGTTTACGGTAGCACCAAATTTTGGCGGGCCTCGTACCGGTTCCATACAGGTTTCGAACGGCGTCGTTACAAAAACATTTCAGGTGCAGCAGCGATCGGGCTGCCCGACATCGCTCAGTCAAACGGCAATAAATTTCGGCCCGCCAGGCGGCTCAGGAAATGTTGCCATCACAGCAGGAAATGTCTGCACGTATCTCGCATCGAGCAACGCAAATTGGGTCGTCGTCACGTCGCCGTCGCAGAGCGGCAACGGGAGTGTCACGTTCAACGTATTGCCAAACACAGGCTCGACCTCGCGCACAACAACCGTCAATGTCAGCGGCCAGACGATAACGGTCAATCAGGCTGGAGGCGTCGGACGAAGATTTGATTTTGACGGCGATGGTAAATCTGATCTTTCCGTCTTTCGTCCTGCCACCGCCGTCTGGTGGATATTGAACAGCGGTACTGCAGCGTCGTGGGCATCGGTAAGTTTTGGGATTTCGACGGACGTGATAACGCCTGCTGATTACGATGGAGACCGTAAGACCGACGTTTCAATTTATCGCGGCGGCACTTGGTATGTGTTCAATAGCCAGACAAATTCGGTTCGCGTCGAGAATTGGGGCGTGGCTTCGGACAAGCCTATTCCCGGCGATTTTGACGGCGACGGCAAGGCCGATCTCGCCGTTTTCAGGGCGAGCGAGGGCAATTGGTACATCAACCGCTCGGCGACAGCGACCTATCAGGTTGTAAATTTCGGCCTCTCGACCGATAAGCCGCTGCTCGGTGATTTTGACGGCGACGGCAAGGCCGATCCGGCGGTTTACTCGGTTGGCAGTATGGTTAGCTCTTGGTCGGTCTTGCGCAGCGGCGACGGAAGCACACTGAATCAGCAATTCGGCAACGCCGGCGACATTGCCGTTCCGGCCGATTTCGATGGCGACGGCAAAGACAATCTGGCCGTATTCCGGCCATCGACCGGAACGTGGTACACATCGACAAATCCAGCGACCAATTACGGTGCGGTCCAGTTCGGTGCGGCGGGCGATGTGCCTGCGGCCGCCGATTACGACGGCGACGGTAAGGCCGACGTAGCGATATTCAGGCAAGGCACTTGGTACATCCTGAACTCGGCAACCGGAACGGTGCGTATCGATTTCTGGGGAATCAACGGCGATCGCGTCGTGCCGTCAACGTACACGGCTCAATGACGAGTGAACTGCTGATACTACAGGCCGAATACAATGAGCTTTGCCAGCGGATCAAGCCGATCGAAGGCTAATGCACGATCCTCACCGAACGAGAGGACGTTGGCGTTGCTCACGTCGAGTTCGCGGACGGCGAATACCACTACATCGTCACCGAACGCGGCCTGGACCTCGAACGGAGATCGACCGCCGATCGACGCGAAATACTGTACTGGATGATCTACAGCCTCACGTTCTGGATGGGCGTCGCATTTGAGTTCGAAAATCGCGTAGAAAACGGGCTCGATGGTCGGCGAGTGATGTTTGCACACTGGCTCGAACAAATGAAAAAGGCCGATCAGGCAATG
>JANLTF010000356.1:0-3131 GCA_031362825.1 Acidobacteriota bacterium
TGATCTTTTCCTGCTGAAAAGTGCCGCCTTGCTTGAACATCCGATCTTCGGAGATCGTTACAGCGGAGACCGGATTCGCCGCGTCTATCTTCTGAAAATACGTCTCATTATTATTGAGCATGATCAGCAGCGAACCGAGCACAAGTGCCGAGGCTGTCGCACCAACCAGGATCGCGATCTGCTGATTACGCGGCGTGCCGCCGACCCAGAAACCGGTCTTGAGATCCTGCGAAGTCGTGCCGCCGTTCGAAGCAGCGATACAGACAATACCGCCGATCGACAACGCCGTCACAAAATACGGATCGGCCGTTGTCCAACCGAGGGCCAGAAACACGAGGCAAGTAATAAGCAGCGTCGCGACCGTCATGCCCGAGATCGGATTTGACGAAGAACCAACCTCGCCAGTCAACCTCGACGAGACCGTCACAAACAAAAATCCAAGCACGATAATGAGCACAGCCCCGAAAAAGGAGACGAGCGGATTCGAGAAAACACTAAGTCCCAATTGCGGAGCGAGCATGATCGCTGCTATGAGAACGATCACGCCGACGACGACCCATTTCATCGAAAGGTCTTGATCCGTGCGTGGAAGATTTGCATTAGATTCGCTCGAACCGCCGCGAAGATCAGCGAGACCGCCTTTGAGGCCATGCCAGATCGTCGGCAGGCTGCGGGCCAATGAGATCATACCGGCCATCGCGACCGCACCGGCTCCGATATAAAGAATATACGCACCGCGAACCTGCCCGGGCGACATTTCGCCAATCGTTTTGCTGATCTCCGGGGCAACCGGGCTGGTGACCGCGTCACCAAAAAATTTGATGATCGGGATGAGAACAAGATATGACAAAACGCCGCCGCCCATCATCAGGCCGGCGATCTTTGGACCGATGATATAGCCGACACCGAGCAGCGTCGGGTCGTTGTCCGAACCGACCGAGCCGCCCTTAAATGCCTTGTCCGAAAAACTGTAACCGGGCGATTCTTTCCAGAAGAACAGCACCTTCATCAGGCCGTTAAAGATAAAGCCCATCGCAAAACCGACCGAGATGATCTTGCCGCCCTGCAGAGCGGCGCTGTCACTACCCTCGATATGGCTTTGGATCGATGCATCGCGTGATTCCTTTGAAGCCCCGGCGATCAGAACCTGCGCGCAGGCCGTGCCTTCGGGATATTTGAGGATGCCGTGTTGATCCTTGATCAATGCCCGACGCAGCGGGATCATCATCAGGATGCCGAGCAATCCGCCGAGCACCGCAACCAGCATCACACGCGTAAAATCGAGATCAAACCCGAGGATCATGATGGCCGGCATCGTGACGCCGACGCCAAACGCGATGGATTCGCCGGCCGAGCCGGCGGTCTGCATCACATTTGCCTCAAGGATCGTCGCGTCTTTCATCCCAATTTTGGACAGCAGACGAAACAGCGTGATCGCGATAACAGCCACCGGAATCGAAGCCGAAACCGTCAAACCGGTCTTCAGCACCAGATACAGCGACGAAGCGCCGAATATGATGCCGAGCAATGTGCCGACGATCAGCGGAAACGGCGTCAGTTCGCGCAAAGTCGTTACGTCCGGAATGTACGAGCGGAAATTCTCGAGAAAAGGATTCTTCATGCCTCTAAGGTCTCCTGGTTGTAAGTCTGTCGCCGTCACTGCCGGACGGCGCTTCGATCGGGGAAAGGAACTTGAACTTGGCTTAATTTACATTGCATTCACCCTACAAGCAAGTGATTTATGGAATTTTTACCGCAGAGACGCGGAGACGCGGAGGAAAGCAGACGATCGAATCAGGAATATTACGATTTGTGATAAATTAACTTTATCAATTCGAGGTATCTAAACATGAATTTTGTCTCTAAGTTCTCTGCGTCTCTGCGTCTCTGCGGTTTAGTTCTTCTCCTAGCCTTCGCGGCCGCCGCTCAGGCCATTCCTGCGCCGAAGGACGTGGTCGGCTTCACGCCCGGCGATGACCGCAAACTCGCGAGCTGGGCAAGTATTGTCGATTATTTTAAGAAACTCGACGCCGTTTCAGATCGCGTGATGTTTGAGGAGATCGGCAAGACGACGATGGGCGCGCCGTTTGTTTACGCGACGATCTCTAGCCCTGAGAATCTAAAGGATCTTGAGAAATACAAGCAGATCAATGCCCAGCTCGCCGACCCGCGAACAATTAAAAAGATTCGCCTTCGCAACGGTCGGGAGATGGCTCCGGACCTTGTTGCTCAGATGCTTGCCGCACAGGGCAAGACCATCGTCCTCATCACCTGCGGCGTGCATTCGACCGAGGTCGGTTCGACGCTTTCGTCGATGCTTATTGCCCACCGGCTGGCGAGTGCGACCGACTCTGAAACCAAAAAGATACTCGACAATACGATCATCCTGCTTGTTCCAAGTCTCAATCCGGACGGCGTTGATATCGTCAAAAACTGGTACGACAAAACGCTCGGCACGCCGTTCGAAGGCACCGAGCCGCCGGAGCTTTATCACAAGTACGTCGGCCACGACAACAACCGCGACTGGTACGCATTCACGCAGGTCGAGACGCAGCTCACGGTCGATAAGATCCACAACGTCTGGCACCCGCAGATCGTCCACGACATCCACCAGCAAGGCCAATTCGGATCGCGCTTGTTCCTGCCGCCATACATGCAGCCCGTCGAGCCGAACGTGCCAAAACAGATCGTCGAGGGCTACACCGAACTCGGCAACGCGATGGCCGCCGACCTGCGCTCAAAAGGTTTTCAGGGCATCACCACCAATTCGACCTACGACGCCTGGACGCCCGCTCGTGCCTATTCGCACTACCACGGCGGCGTCCGCATCCTGAGCGAAACGGCGTCAGCCCGCCTAGCGACGCCCGTAAACATCAAATTCGAAAACCTCCGCGTCGCCCCCGACGACGGCTACGACCCAAAGGTCGAATCCCCAAATTTCGGCCCAGTCTGGAAAGGCGGCGAATGGAATCTCCGCAAAATAACCGACCACATGACCACCGCCGCAAACGCGCTGCTTATGCATGCCGCAACCAACCGCGAAAAATGGCTGACGAGATTCTATGGGATCGGAAAAGAAGCGGTGCGGCCGAGGAGAGCAGGCGAGTTGACAACACTGATCATCCCCCGTT
>JANLTF010000379.1:0-11006 GCA_031362825.1 Acidobacteriota bacterium
CGCTTCAACGGCAAAACCTTCGTCCTCACCGGCAAACTCGAAAACTACACCCGCGACGAAGCCGCCAAACTCATAGAAGACCGCGGCGGCCGCGTCTCATCATCCGTCAGCAAAAAAACCGACTACGTGGTTGCGGGCAGCGATGCCGGATCCAAACTGACCAAGGCAGAAAGGTTCGGCGTCGTTGTTCTAGACGAACCTCAATTCAGTCAGATGGTTTGAGATCGCTCACTTAGATACCGATGCCCGATCCCGGCTATCGGCCTCTTCGCGATTCTTCGCCATAGACATCTCTGAAACGACCTGCGTAAAGATCCCGTAGACGACTAAAACACTTACGACTACGCCGACGCAAAAAACGATTAGGTTGTTCATATTTTTGTACGTGTGGTTGTTCCGTAAAGCCCCAGGGTCAGGATTGATGGCACCCAAATTCCAACAAAAATTGCGGTATCCCGATTCCCTTCACCAAAAATCCCGAACCAAAGCGAGACCGAAAAGAGGAACGAGAAGAAAGCTGCGGCGAGTATAAACAAATCTGATTTTTGTAGTTTCATAATTTTAATTAATACGAATGGTCTAGATTAAATTATTCTGTCTAATAGTTTTTCGCGGAATCCGGCGATTTGGATTCGCCATTTTCAAACTGAAATCTGGCTGCCTGAATTTTTGATTTGTATCAATATGCATCTATAATCGAAATTACGATGGAACAATACTCAACAAGCAATTTCTTCTCGGAAAGTCTGGAAAAGGTCGATCCGGCGGTTAGTATGGCCGTTGACGACGAAGTGCGGCGGCAGACGGATGGTCTTGAACTGATCGCGTCGGAGAATTTTGTTTCCGAAGCGGTGCTCGAGGCGATGGGCTCGGTGATGACCAACAAGTATGCCGAGGGCTATCCGGCGAAGCGTTACTACGGCGGCTGCGAATTCGTCGATGTCGTTGAGAATCTGGCGATCGACCGTGCGAAAGAGATATTTGGCGCCGAACATGCGAACGTTCAGCCGCATTCCGGCGCACAGGCGAATATGGCGGTGCTGATGACCGCTCTTGACCATGGCGATCAGATCTTGGGCATGAGCCTCGCTCATGGCGGACATTTAACGCACGGGCATCCACTTAATTTTTCGGGAATAAACTACAAGGTTGCCGACTATGGCGTGAATAAAGATACTGAGCAGATCGACTATGACGAGTTACAGAAAAAAGCCGAGGAATCACGGCCGAAACTGCTCATTTGCGGTGCATCTGCTTATCCAAGGACGATCGATTTTGCACGGATTGGCGAGATCGCACGCTCGGTCGGGGCGAAGGTGATGGCCGATATGGCGCATATTGCGGGACTTGTAGCTGTCGGGCTACATCCGTCGCCGGTGCCTCACTGTGAGTTTGTGACGACGACGACGCATAAGACTTTGCGTGGGCCGCGCGGCGGTTTGATATTGTGCCGCGAGGAATTTGCGGCGGATATAAATCGCAGCGTGTTTCCCGGTGTTCAGGGCGGGCCGTTGATGCATATTATTGCGGCAAAGGCCGTGGCGTTTGGCGAGGCTCTTCGCGGAGATTTCAAGGCGTATCAGCAGCAGGTCATTGGTAACGCAAAGGTCTTGGCGGAGACGCTAGGTAATTCTGGTTTGCGCATCGTTTCGGGGGGCACGGACAATCATCTTTTGCTCGTTGATGTATTTATGGACGGCAAAGGCATTACCGGAAAGGTCGCTGAAAAGGCGCTCGACGAGGTGCATATCACGGTCAATAAGAACACGATCCCGTTCGATACGAACAAGCCGTTCATTGCATCGGGAATCCGCATTGGAACGCCGGCGTTAACAACGCGTGGTATGAAAGAATCGGATATGAGGCTGATCGGCGAGATGATCGCGTCGGTAATTCACGAACCCGAATCCGAGGAAGTTAAGGCAAAGGTCAAGCGTGGCGTTGCGGAACTTACTGCAAAGTTTCCAATGTATCCGACGAGATTGAAAGAACCTCGAACCGAGGCATTGTCAGTGTAAGAAGATCAACCGCGAAATACTCAAAAGGCACGAAAATCAGAAATGGCTTTCGTGCCTTTTAGCTTGTTTCGCGGTTAAATTACTCTGCTATTCCCCGACGATCTCGTTCTCCGCGTCGAACTGGTCGAGCAGGTCGCGGGCTTCGTCTGAGTCGAATTCGTACGCCTTCTGCTCCAATGCTCCGGCCGCGATGCCGGCATAAAGCGGGTCGTCGAGCAGCGGAATGATCAGCGGGATCGGCAGCATCGCGAGAGTTTCGTATGCGATAGCACGAATCTGCGGCATCTCGGTTTGGCGGACTATCTCAGCGATCTCGCCTGACGAAAAACGCTCGGCGAGACGGTCGGCAAGTTTGTCGAGGCGATTGTAATCGTTATCTTTCAGGGCCCGCGTTGCGAGTTGGATAAAGACCTCAGCGGACGCGGTTTGATCTTCGAGTACGCGGACGCAGGTATTCGCTAGGTGCTCGATCTCGCTTCGTTTCGTTGCGTTCTTACGAACCGCGGGCGTGTTCGATTGTTCGTCGAGAGCGGTGAGCAGACGGCTAACCTCCCAATCGGCGTGGGCGTCGTAGAGAAATTTACGTGATTGTGCGGGAGCGACAGTGCCGGTTTCAAGTACTCCGGTGATCAGTTTTTTAGTGACAGGCCGAAGGCCATCCCAAACTGTCGCAACCCTTGTACCCAGATCTTTCATCATCATGTCAACCACTCAAGTTTGCTATTCGCCGTGCCGGTTGTCAAGAGCAAATCAATGTCCTGTGATCCGTTTGCTCGTCGCCTCGCGAAGCCGCTCTTCGGTGTCGAGTAAGGAGTCTTCGAGTTCCGCCGCCTCGTCTTTTACGACAACCAGGAACGCGAACGGTGCAGCACTTAGATGCCGTATCTCCCAAGCCGTGCCGTCATTTTTTGTGTCGCGCGAAAACCACGCGGCGTCGATATCTGAATCCCGGAGCGTTGCCTCACCAAACAAAACACCGATCTCAACACCGAGCGTTGCCCGCAGTTCCGCAGAAAGCAAAACACGGCGGAGCGACCAGCCGTGTTTCTTGTAAACCTCAATTATTTCGCGTATCGACGCCGCGTCGATCATTTTGCTTTACTCGCAGGAGAGGGAACCATCTTGGGCACGATCGGAACGACGCCGTTTGTGTTGACAACAGTAGCGTTTGTCGGCGGGGCAGCCGGAACCGGTCCTGCACCGTTCGCATTTGCCGCTTCTTTTTCGATCACGTCACGGCCCTTGCCCGGCGAAACGAACGTACCGGCAAACATCTCTCCGACCGCAAATTTCCAAGTGCCGTTGTCATTAATAAACGGCAGGTCTTCCCAGCGGCTGTCTTTCGAATTGTAAACTTCGACCGAGCCGAACGTGTCTTTGATACGCTGGTCTCGGATCTCAGGCAGCTTTTCGGCGAAAGTCGTCGCGGTAAAACCGTTCTCGAAGACCTTTTCGATCGGCGTGTTATTGCGTTCCGAAGCCATCTTGGCAAAATCGTGCGATTTCGCGGTCATCTGGGCTTTGATGGCCTCAGTGTCCTTACTTTTTACGGCGGCATAGAGACGTTTATAGGCCTCGGTCGGCGAATCGCCGCTTGAGCCAGCAGGGGCCGTGCCGCCGCCGCATGCAAATCCGATCGCCATTAACGCCAAAGCAACTAACAAAAAGAATATCCTGTACATAATTTCGTCTATCTATTCCTAGTAATAATTTATTCTTTACCGATATTTGAAAGTATAATGACCGCAACGCAAAAAGTAAATTTTCGACGCCGCCAATGTTTGCGGTTTACATGGCTAAGCCTTGAGGTTTATGATGCTAGGGTTCGGTCGATGAATCTAAATGAGCGATGAAACAATGTCCGAAATGCACAGCCGTCTATCTCGATGAAACGCTCGCGTTTTGTCTGCAGGATGGAACGCGACTGACAGGTTCGAGTACGGGCAACGCTCCGACCGAGGTCTTTGCGGCTACCGAACTCGTCACGAGCGTCCGTCCGGCTGGCCAGCAAGCCGATCCGCGATTCCTGGACAGCCAGGTGACACGCGTCGGCTCGCTCGCGGGGCAGCCGTTTCCGCAGCAGACGGAGCCGAAGAAGAGCAACATAGGACTTATCGTCGGGCTAGTAGTTGGTGGGGCGATGTTGCTGATCGCGATCCTAGGTATCGGCGGAATGGTCTATTACATGAACTCCGGCGGCGGCGTGGCGAACAATCAGCCAAACAAGAACACGAACAACGCAAACTCGCTCGCAACCATCAGCCCGACTCCAAAGTCCTCGCCGTCCGCGACCGAGACGCCTTCTACTCCAAAACCGACGCCAACATCAACGCCCGACGCGACGCCAACGCCGAAGCCCGAACGGGCCTCGTATCCATCGACAACGCGGCTCAAATTCGCACGCGGAGCATTCACCACGTCGTTTTCAGGCGAGATCAATCCGGGCGACAATCGCTCGATGGTTCTCGCGTGTAGTGCCGGACAGTCGCTGTCGGCGTCGATTTCGGGGGGCGGTTCGTGCGTGTCGATACGCGGCGGCGGGACTTCGATGAGAACGACGACGAGCCGCGGCGACAATTACGTCACCGTTACGAACACCTGCTCGAACGTCGTCCGCTTCAGCATCTCAATAACCGTAATCTAGAGTCCGTCGAACGCCTTCAACATGAAAGTTTGCACAAAATGCAACGCGAATTACGCTGACGACACGCTCTCGTTCTGCCTGGAGGACGGCACGCCGCTGGTCATCGCCCTCCAAAAGGACATGCCAACGGCGATATTGACGGACACCGAACTTCTGACGAGCGTTCGCACGGCACAGACGGCTTCCGACCCGCGATTCATGGATAGCCAGGTGACCCGCGTCGGTTCATTGACAGCCGAAACGCCGCCAAAGAGCAATACCGCGTGGATCGTGATATTCACGGCCGTCGGAATGGTCGTGTTGTTCGGCGTGATCGGCAGCGTCGTCTACCTCGCCATGCTGACTTCCGGCGGCACCGCGAATAATAACGCCGACCCGAACAAAAACATCAACGCACGGGCCTTCGACAGCAATTCGACACCGACGCAAACGCCGCTCGCGTCGCCGTCAGCGACCGTATCGACGACAAATGTCTCGACGCCGACCGTGAACCCGACTCCGCCGCCGGTCGATCTGCCCGCGATCAAGAACGAGGTCATGAAAGAGATCTACGGCTCGAAATCTGCCCGCGATTCGCGCGATCTTTCGAGCTATATGAGCTATTACGCCGACACGCTCGACCAGTTTTACACCAAACGCAACGTGAGCCGTGCCGCCGTTCGTGCGGATAAGGCACGGCATTTTGCGAACTATACGTCGATGCAGAGCGATTATTCGAACATGAACGTCACAGTCAGCCCCGACGGCCAAACAGCGACCGCGGTCTTCGATAAAGAGTGGAATTTCAGCGGTGCCAAGGCGTCTTCGGGCAAGGTCCAGAGCGAGCTAAAATACAAATGGATCAACAAACGCTGGCTCATCACCTCCGAACGCGATATAAAGGTCTATTACACCAAGTAGCGGGTTCGCAACCGCTAATAACAGCCATACAACGACCAAAGACAGCCATACAGCGAGCAAAGAAACCCATACAGCGAGCAAAGAAAGTCATACAGTGAGCAAAGAAACCCATACAGCGACCAAAGAAAGCCATACAGCGGCCAATGAAAGCCCAACAGTGACCAAAGAAAGCCCAACGATGACCAAAGAAAGCCCGACAATGACCGCTGAAAGCCATATAACGTAATGAAAGCTCTTAGATTTTTTGGAAATAACCTCGAACTAGCCGAAATTCCGCAGCCCAATGCGGGATCCGAAGCTCTCGTTCGCGTAACAAAGTCAGGCATTTGTAATACCGACCTCGAAATTGTGCGTGGCTACGCGGGTTTTCAGGGAACTATCGGTCACGAATTCGTCGGAATTGTCGAAAATGCCGCTGACGCGCCGAATCTCGTCGGCAAACGCGTCGTCGGCGAGATAAATGCTGGCTGCGGAACGTGCGAACTCTGTCGAAAAGGCGATCCGAGGCATTGCCCGACGCGAACTGTACTCGGAATAGTCGGCAGAGACGGTGCCCATGCCGAATTTCTCAACCTGCCTTCGCGAAATCTGATCGAAGTTCCGGATAATGTCTCCGACGAACAAGCAGTCTTCGCCGAACCTCTCGCAGCCGCCTTCGGCATAACCGAACAGGTCGACATTACGCCTGAAACTCAAGTCGCAGTGATCGGTGACGGCAAACTCGGCCTGCTATGTGCGATGACAATGTCGCTCAAAACGTCAGACGTAACGCTGATCGGCAAGCACAAAGCCAAACTCGACATCGCCGAAAAGCGAAACGTGAAAGGCCTCTTGCTTAGCGAACTCTCACCAGCGAGTCACCGCACGTTTGACGTCGTCATCGAAGCCAGCGGCTCGGAATCAGGCTTCGCGACAGCCGTCGACCTCGTTCGCCCTCGCGGCAAGATCGTCCTCAAATCCACATTTCACGGCACCCCAACCTGGCAAGCCTCGCGCGTTGTCGTTGATGAGATCACAATAGTAGGCTCACGCTGCGGACGCTTCGCACCAGCCGTTGATCTGCTCGCAAACGGCTCGATCAACGTCGAAGATATGATCGACGACCAATTTTCACTCTCCAACGGCATCGCCGCCATGGACCGCGCCGCCGCCAAAGGAACACTTAAGATACTGCTCGCACCATAGTTTTTTGCATCGAACAAAAAGCACACAGATTTTGCTATAATTTGGCAAGATATTTTGCCGCACACCTGTTATTTAGGAGACGCATTTATGTTAACGAGAAACACCGATCCAGTTGTACAAAATATTGTCAGAAGGATGCTAGGGTTTTCGATCCTTTTTTTCTCCATCGCCGCCGGAAGCGCGATGGCACAGCCCGGAAACCTTTCAACTTCCTTCTCTTCCATCGCCAAACGCGTCGAACCGGCCGTCGTCAGCATCGATACGAAAACCTCCGTCACAAATCCGGTCGCACAGGCAACGCCGCAGCCGGGAGCTTCGGACGATATTATGGAGTTTTTCCGCCGACAGATGCAGCAGCGTCCGGTCTACGGCGTCGGTAGCGGCTTTATCGTCGATAAAAGCGGCTATATCGTCACCAATAACCACGTCGTGTCACGTGCCGCGAGGATCACCGTCAGGCTTGAGTCGGGCGAAGAGTATATTGCAAAGATCGTCGGCACCGATCTCGAAACCGACCTTGCTGTTATAAAGATCGACGTGCCGCGTGATCTGCCGTTCGTCAAATTCGGTAGCTCCGCGAACGCCGAGGTAGGCGATTGGGTCCTCGCCATCGGTTCGCCGTTCGGCCTGAGCAAGACCGTGACCGCCGGGATCATCTCGCAGAAAAAACGCGAAACGCCATATGCCTCGGCGTTTCAAAAATTCATCCAAACGGATGCCGCTATCAATCCCGGCAATTCCGGCGGCCCGCTCGTCAATCTTGAAGGCGACGTGATCGGTGTCAATTCGCAGATCGCCACCACGACCGGCGAATACAGCGGCGTCGGATTTGCCCTGCCATCGGAGGAAGCGGCTTACGTTTACGGCCAGATCCTCAAGAACGGCAAGGTCCGCAGAGGTTATTTGGGAGCGTATCTCGATTCTGTCAAGGCCGAGTACGCCAAGGTTTACGGCCTCAAAGATGCGAAAGGAGCCATCGTTACTGACATTCGCGACAAACAAAGTGCGGCGGCTCTTGCCGGTTTGCTAACCGGCGACATTATCGTCCAATTCAACGGCCAGACGATCGAATCCGCCGGCGACCTGATCGCACGGGTCGCATCCACTTCGCCCGATCAGACGATAACGCTGCAATATCTGCGCGAAGTCGGCGATGTCCTCGAACAAAAAACCGCGACGATCAAACTCGGCGAACGCCCGTCGAACAACCGTGCCGCAATCGATGACGGAGAACGCCGCAAACTGCCGATCGACGGTGTAAAAGAGGAAAAGCCATTTGGCTTAACGCTTACGACTCTGACAAAACCGCTTGCCGAAAAGTATGGATTCACCTCCGAAAAAGGCCTAGTCGTAACTGAAATAAACCCCGCGAGCTATATCGCTGACATCAAGAATTCGCTTGGCAACACTGCCCTCGGCGAAGGCGACCTAATAGTCAAGATGAACAGAGTGGCGGTAACTGATCTTGCAGGGTTTAGCGCCGCCGTTGGGAAACTCAAACCCGGAGATGCCGTCGTGCTAAACGTCCTGACATTTGCACCGCAGTTGCAAGGAACGCAGTTGAAGATCGTGCAGTTTACAGTCAGGTAAATGAGTCTAAAATCTAAGGTCCAAAGCCCAAAGTTATGTTGCTGACTTTGGACTTTGGGCTTTGGACTTTAGACTAGGAAAATATGTCTAAAACAACAGTCAAAAAGTACAAGAATTACATCGGTGGTGAGTGGGTCGCGTCTTCGTCGGGCGAGTGGTTTGATAATGTGAATCCGGCAGACACGACGGATATTGTTGGGCGTTTTCCGTCGTCGAACGCGGACGACGTCAACGCTGCGGTCGAGGCGGCGAAGAATGCGGCGACACGCTGGCGGCGGACACCTGCACCGAAACGTGCTGAGATATTGTTCACGCTTGGCGAGATCCTGCGTAAGAACAAAGACGCGTTTACGCAGCAGATGACCCGCGAAATGGGCAAGGTGCTCAAGGAAGCTGGCGGCGATGTGCAGGAGGCGATCGACTGCACATATTACACCGCCGGCGAAGGCCGCCGTCTGCACGGATTTACGACACCGGCCGAGATGCCTAACAAGTTTGCGATGTGCGTCCGTCAGCCGGTCGGCCTGTGTGGGCTGATCACGCCGTTCAATTTCCCGATGGCGATACCTTCGTGGAAGCTCATCCCGGCGCTTGTTTGCGGCAATACCGTCGTTATCAAATCGGGCGAAGATGTGCCGCTATCAACGATCAATTTGATCAAATCGTGCGAAGAGGCAGGCATTCCAAAAGGCGTCGTTAACGTCGTCAACGGGTTCGGCAAGGCCGGCGAAGCCCTCGTCGGCCACGACGATGTCCGGCTGATCTCATTCACCGGCTCGACCAAAACCGGCCGCCTGATCGCCGAACAATGTGCTCGCGATAACAAGATCGTCTCGCTCGAAATGGGCGGCAAGAACGCGATCATCGTAATGGACGACGCCGATGTCGATAATGCTGTCGAGGGCTCGCTGTGGGGAGCTTTCGGGACAAGCGGACAGCGATGCACGGCATCATCGCGGCTTATCGTTCACAAGAAGATCTATAAGAAATTCTGTGAAAAACTGGTCGCAAAGGTCAAACAGCTTCGTGTCGGCAACGGCCTCGACGCCAAAACCGAAGTTGGCCCGGTCATCAATGAACGAGCGATGGACAAGATCCACGGTTACATCGAGATCGGCAAAAACCACGATAAAGCTACCTTGGCGTGCGGCGGCAATCGTCTAACGAAGGGTGCGTTCAAAAACGGCTACTTCATTGAGCCGACCGTTTTCACCGACGTAAAACGAGGAATGCGTATCGAGCAGGAAGAGATCTTCGGCCCGGTCACAAGTGTCATTCCATTCTCAACGCTCGACGAAGCCATCGACATTGTCAACGGCGTTCAGTACGGCCTCTCGTCGGCGATCTACACGCAGGACGTGAATCAAGCATTCTACGCGATGCAGGAACTGTACACCGGTATTTGCTACGTTAATTCCGCAACGATCGGAGCTGAGGTTCATCTTCCGTTCGGCGGTACAAAAGGTACCGGCAACGGTCACCGCGAAGCCGGAACGCAGGTTCTCGATATCTTCACCGAGTGGAAATCGCTCTATGTAGATTACTCAGGCAAGCTGCAAAAGGCGCAGATCGACGAGGTTGATATCTAAAATTCACGGATTATGAAAGTCTCTTTACCATTGGCGGCAATTGTCATTATTTTGGCCGTTGCTGCCTCGCTTTTCGGCAATGGCCTTGGAAAGCCGCGGGCCGATGAATTGTGGAAGCATGTCGAAACCGGCAACACGGAGAAGGCCTTTTGGCTGCTTACGGATCTGTTCCGCGAAAACGGGATCGACGTACAAACGGAAGGTCAGTGGAAGCTCGATCTTGAGGTCCAGGATTTCAAGGAACTTATCAATCAGTACAAGAATGGGCAGGTCAAGATCCGCGTTTCGCGGATGATGAAACCAGAGGAGACCGAGGCCTATTGGGACAATTGGAGCAAGGTGCTGGCGGCCGGCAATTTCGATCATAAGGCATTCTTTAAGGACGATCGCGAACGACATCTGCTTGCCAATTACAACGTTCTAATTCTTTCCTCTCACGAACTCGGTCATTATGTTGACGCCCTGTACAACATGAGCGACCGCGATTTTCAGGGCGGCGGGCTTCATGATATCGACCCGCTGAACTGCACCGAAGGCTATGCAGACCGCTTCGCGGTGGCGACGGCAAACCAACTTTCCGCCGATCCGAGATTTGCGGGGCTGCGTGCACGATACCTCGACCTGATAAAGAATTTCAACAGCTCGATCCCGTCGCAGAACCGTTACAGTTTCGCTTCGATGGATCTCGCGGGTTCGCGGTGTGGCGAAGCCGATCTGATGAAGAACGGCCTCAATGACGACGGCTCAGTAAGTGAGAACTATTTTCGCCAATACGCCTCGGCCTACTTCGAACGCCACCGGTTGATGCTCGAAGATAAAGGCTTTGGCGGTCTCGCGAAGGTTGCTCAGCGTGACCTAATTGCACCTTATCTAAAGCGAATGGAGTACGTCGATGCAAAGTTCAACCTGACGACGATACGCCAATTTGGCGGCACTCTGGCAAGGGACATAAGTCTCGGCGGCGACAGACTGCGGGAAATGATCGAATTTAACCTCGGCCTCGACGACCTTGTTGGGGAACCTTACAAACCGCAGGAAAATAAGCACAAACTGCGGCAGCACTTTGTCAATTTCCAAGGC
>JANLTF010000401.1:0-8364 GCA_031362825.1 Acidobacteriota bacterium
TCGCATTTTGGCGAATGAAAGACGGTCAGCCGCTGCTTCCGCAGGGAGCAAGTCTGACGGCACGCGAATGGGCAAAATTCGGCCTGCTTTTAAAGAACGGCGGCAAATGGAACGGAAAACAGCTCATTAATAAAAGGCTGCTCGACGAACTCGTTATCGGCTCTGCCGCAAATCCGGCCTATGGCGTCTCGTTCTGGCTCAATCGAGAAGGCAAAGATCCGAGCGGACGTTCGACCACACGGCGGGCGATGAACGAGATCAGCGAAAACGGCATCACCGACGGAGCCAAGGATCTGTTCATGGCGGCAGGAGCAGGCAATCAGCGTCTCTATATCATTCCGTCGCTCGACCTGATCGTGGTAAGGCAGGCCCAATTTGGTTCGTGGGACGACCGCGAATTTATGATGAGGTTATTGACCGGCAAATCAAAGGATTAGCCCTGCGGACAATACTTTGATCCACGGCTTTTCATGAAGTTTTTGTGGTGAACCAAATGTGTTTTTTTATGTGTTTGGGTTTTTTGGGTCCAGATTGTGGTACGTACCACAATTTAATCAACAAATTTAAGAAAAACGAGTAAAAAAGGTGGTTTGGTAACGCTTTTTTGGGGCTTGGTAACGCGTTTTTGAGGCTTGGTAACCACGAAAATGGGCCCTGGTAACCTGAATTTGGGGCTTGGTGCCGCGAGAAAATGTGGGCGTTACCAAGGCGTTTTAGCTCGAAAAATGCCTCGGGCGTGATCGACGGATTATCACATGCCGAATCGAATCGACGAATGACCGGCTTTATGACTTGCATCCAAAGCGGCGGCGGCGGAAATGGCAGCGAAAGCGGCGATCGGAGGCGGAAGGGGCGGCTTGCGTATTCTCAAAGGCGCCGTTTTCCCTGCCGAATTTTTCAAGATCACGCCTTGAGCAGAGATCGATACAGCGAAACGAGCTTGGTCAAATGAGCATCGATGCTGAAATTTTCGCGGGCGAAGGTGAGGGCCTCGCGGCCGTAATTTTTGCGTCGATCGTCGTCGGACAAAAACGAAATTAACTCGTTCGAAAGGGCGTCCACATCACCAACCGGAAACACTCCGGCGACTCGTCCGTTGTCAGTTGCCTCGAGCAGCGGTTCGATGTCGGACACGATCATCGGCACGCCCGAGAGCATTGCCTCGGAAACGGCAAGCGGCAGGCCTTCGTGCAGGGACGAGAAAATGAAAATATCGAGTTCCGAGAGAATATCCGGCACGTCGCGGCGAGCACCGATAAAATGGACGCGATCGGCGATGCCGCTTTCACTGCAGATGCTCTGACACTCGGCCAACTTGGCTTCAGCTCCCAGTTCGATGCCGCCGGCGAAGACGCAATGAACATTCTCAACCTCCGAAAACACCTTGCCCAATGCAAGGCATACCGTCTTTTGGTCCTTTCGAGGGTCTCGATAAAAATTGCCGACCATGCCGATCAGGCGTGAGTCGTCGGCTATGCCGAGTTCCGATCTTAACGAGTTCCCGGCCGGCCGCAGGCGTTCGGGATCGGCTCCGTTGTAGATAACGGTAAAATTCGGGTCGGTATCAAGCCCGTCGGTCTCTTTCAACCAATCTTTCAGCCCGCGGCTAACGACGATGTTGGCATCCATTCGCGGTATCAGGAATCGTGCAGACTCGCGATTTTTTCGGTCCTGGATAAAGCCCTGAAAGCTCAGTACCGTTTTAACCTCTCGCACTCCACGCGTCGCGAGATACAGGTGCAGCCCGTCAACGGGTTGATAACCGTGAACGATCGCGATATCGCGCTCCTTGATGATCTTTCTGATCCGCAAAACAAGGAAAGGGTCGACCGGCAGTTTTCGGTTAAGCCTGATAAACTCGACGCCGCTCGCACGAAATTCGTCCTCAAAACCGCCGCCGCCACCCGCAACGAGCGTTAGCTCGATACCAAATCTCGCGGCGTTGCGGCAGACATCGAGTGCCTGTGCCTCGGCTCCGCCGCGTCCGAGCGTATCGAGATAGTGTAGGACTTTCATAACAGACGCGAGGCTATTTACCGAAGCGCGATTAACATTTTTAACGGTAACGCGTTTACAATCACTAATATGTCCGAGATCACCGTTGTGGTTCCGTCTTATAACCACGCCCCATTTGTCGAGCGAACGCTGCGGTCTACGTTCGCGCAGAGCCATCAGCCCAAAAAGTTGATTGTAATTGACGATGGCTCCAAAGACGAATCTGTCGCCGTCATCGAACGCGTCCTCGCCGATTGCCCATTTCCGAGCGAACTCACAGTGCGGCCGAATCGCGGCCTGTGTGCGACGCTAAACGAGAGTTTTACAAAGGCGGACGGCGAGTATTTTGCGTACATCGGATCGGACGACGTTTGGCTGCCGACGATGCTTGCCGAGCAGACCGCTCTGCTCGAATCGCGGTCTGACGCGGTCCTGGCGTTCGGGCACGCATATCTGATCGACGAGGACGACAACATCATCGATTCCACCGCAAACTGGACCGATTTTGCCGACGGCAATATGCTGCCGTCGCTGCTCAGAGGTCAGATATTTTCGAGCCCGAGCGTTGTTTACCGCCGATCGATTCTGGAGAATTTTCGCTGGAATGAGGATTCGATACTCGAAGATTATGAATTATACTTGAGGCTTGCCGCAGCCGGCGATTTTGCACGGAACTCCAACGTTATCAGTGCCTGGCGGCAGCACAGATCGAATGTCAGCGGCGACTTTTCGCGAATGATGAATGAGTGGATCGCTGCTCAAGATAGGGTCGCAGGCGAATTGCCCGTGAGCCGCGAAGAGCTCGATCGAATTCAGTCGGAGCTAAAATTCGATTCGGTTGCGGGTTTTGTGCGAGGCGGCCATAAACGTGAGGCGTGGACGCTTTTCCGCGACAATTTAGGCGGAACGAGATCAGTGTCACAGATCGCAAAGACACTGGTTCGCTTGGCAATTCCCAGATCTCTTTTTGCCGCCAATCGACGACGCAAGCAACAAGAAGCGATCAAGAAATACGGAAAACTGGTCATCTGACCACACATGCAGGAAACCGAAGTAACAAAAATAATACCGAGCGGCAGATGGGTCAGTCTTGATCTGAAAGATCTCTGGCGCCACCGTGAGCTGCTGTATTTTTTGACGTGGCGTGACGTACAGATCCGGTACAAACAGACCGCGATCGGTGTCGCGTGGGCGTTGCTGCAGCCGATTTTAACGACGGCGATATTCACCGTAATTTTCAGCAATTTCGCACGGTTCGAAACGTCCGACGTGCCGTACCCATTGTTCGCTCTTAGCGGGCTTCTTGTCTGGCTCTTTATTCACACGGCGATCACGACGGCGAGTTCGAGCTTTATTAACAACACAAATCTCGTCACAAAAGTATATTTTCCGCGATTGATAATGCCGCTTGCGGCGACTTTCGCGGCGTTGGTCGATCTCGTTTTGAGCCTTGTTTTGCTGGTCGTGGTAATGGTCTATTACCAGACAAATGTGACGGCGAATCTGCTGTTTGCTCCCATCTTTTTGGTGCTTGGCGTTTTGGTTGCGATCGCTTTCGGAATATTGTTCTCGGCTCTAAATGTCAGGTTCCGTGATGTTAAATTCGCTCTCCCGTTTCTGCTTCAGGTTTGGATGATCGCGTCGCCGGTTTTTTATCCGGCATCGCTCCTTACCGGCAACTCAAAGCTCATCTTTGCCATAAATCCGCTGACCGGCATCCTCGACGGTTTTCGAAGCTCGCTGTTCGGAACGCCATTCGACTGGCCCTCGATCGCGATCTCTGCCGGGTCGACCGTCGTTTTGCTCGTGATCTCGCTAATGGTATTCAAGGTAATGGAGGACGATTTCGCCGACATCGTTTAGCGTTAACAATGCCTGTCATTACCTGCGAAAACATTTCGAAACGATACGAACTCGGCGGTACGTCGTCGTATTCCCTTCGCGACGCGATAACAAATGCGGTAAGGCGCGACGCTGCAAAAGGGCGCCGCGAACTGTGGGCGTTGAAAGATCTCAGTTTTGAAGCCGCAGCCGGCGAAACGCTCGGCGTCATCGGAAATAATGGAGCCGGCAAATCGACGCTGCTCAAGATCCTTTCACGGATAACAAAGCCAACCAGCGGACTGGCCGAGATAAGAGGGCGCGTCGGCAGCTTGCTGGAGGTTGGCACAGGGTTTCACAACGAGCTAACGGGCCGCGAAAATATCTATTTGAACGGTGCCATTCTGGGTATGAAACGGGCCGAGATCGAAAAGAAATTTGATGAGATCGTCGCGTTCTCGGAGATCGAAAAATTTCTCGATACTCCCGTCAAACATTATTCGAGCGGTATGTACATGCGGCTCGCCTTTTCGGTCGCTGCCCATCTTGAGCCCGAAGTACTGATAGTTGACGAGGTTCTGGCCGTCGGCGATGTCGGTTTTCAGAAAAAGTGCCTTAGTAAGATGCGATCCGTAGGCGAATCGGGCAGGACGGTGTTGTTTGTTTCGCACGATATGCACTCGATCACGCGGCTTTGCGACCGCGCGATCTGGCTCGTTGACGGCGAAATGCATTCGGACGGCCCGGCGGGAGAAATTGTCGGCAAATACCTGCACGAGCAGACGCGATCAGGTGCAGAAAAGAAATGGGAAGATGTCGAAACTTCTCCCGGAAATGAGATTGCACGGCTGCGCAGCGTCCGTGTCTGCAATGAAAACGGAGCTACCGCTTCGGCCATGGATATTCGAAAAATGGTCGGCGTCGAGATGGTCTATGACGTTCTCGAAAGCGGAAAGATCCTCATTCCGAATCTTCATTTTTACAACGAACACGGCAACTGCATTTTCGTCTCGCACGACTGGCAAGGCGGCTGGCGGAGTCGCGAACGGCCGATAGGCCGGTATAAGAGCACTGTCTGGGTTCCGGGTAATTTCTGGGCCGAAGGCTCGATTTTTGTGACGGCGGCCCTCTCAACCTATAAGCCTTTGATCGTACATTTCGTTGAGCGCGATGCAGTGGTTTTTAATGTTAGCGACAGCCTCGACGGTGATTCGGCGCGTGGTGATTACGCGGGCGAACTGCCGGGTGTCGTTCGACCGATGCTCGACTGGTCAACGGAAATTACGGGTAAGTAGCTCACTGCTTCTTTAGATAAAAACAAGCCTGATCGCCGCGGCCCTCGGCGTTTAGTCGGATGGCATCGGCTTCCCAGTCATCGATCTGCTGCTGAGTAAATATGCTGGTTTCACTTGCCCCCGCGAATGAACGCGGGTCGTTCATCGGGATGTCCAGCATATATTGTTCGCTTGCAGAAAACTGGAACGCCGTCGAATCGTAAACGACCTTTTCCACCTCAAACCCGGAACCTTCGGCCAGTTGGCGAAAGCTATGTTCCGTGTACAAAAACAGATGTCTGGGCGGATCAAGTTGGACCCAATTGACCCCGTATTTTTTCCACGCGTAACTAGCGAGAGGTATCCTGATAAGGCACGTTCCGGTGTCGGTTAAAAGTCGACGGATTTCGTTTAGGCTTACACGCGGGTCGGGCAGATGTTCGAAGGAATGGTGCAGCATGATGAGGTCAAATGCCGGTTCGAGGTCCGCAAGCCCTGCCTTATGGATTTTTACATAGCCGGAAAACGTTTTGTTTTCGTCAATAAAGGCATCGGCTCCGGCAAGAGAGCGAAAACCAAAAGCACGTAGAGTTCTGAGCAGTTCGCCACCGCCGCATCCAAAATCCAAGATGCGCGTGTCAAAAGAAATTCGGACATCCGGATCGAGCAGCGACGACGGTAACAAGCGTGTTAACTCAGGCCGCATTTCAGCAAATCGTCTGCCAACAAGGCTCTTGCCTGTGACAAGATGTTTTCCGATGAATCGGGCCGCGATCCGGCGGCGGAAACTGGCCTCGATCTCGATCGAATCGCTGTTGAACGAATAGTATTCGGCAGGATAATACCTGGCGAGATCGGGAATCTCGATGAGCTGGACGGTGCCGCAGTTGCCGCATTCGAGATACGGAAATTCATCGCGTGTGCCAAACATCATTTCGCGGGCGGTGTGAGTCCGGTTATTTTTCTCGTTTCCGCAGATTTGGCAGGGTTTAGGCATATCAGCCTAATAAGTAAATCAAAAAAGTGTTAACTTGTGAAATAGATGAGCTTACTCGAGAAGATCGGCACAGCGTTGGATGTCACAAAAGAGAAGGGAATTTGGGGCCTTTCGTCGAAATTTCGACAATTCGCACGCCGCACCGCCGACAACCGGAGAGCAAGAAAATGGATCGCCGCCCACGGCGTGTTGGACGCGGACGCAAGTAACGCTATCAGGCAGCAGGTCAGCGAATTGCCGCGTTTGCCGCTGATCTCAGTCGTTATGCCGGTTTACGACGTCGATGAGATCTGGCTCCGAAAATGTATCAATTCAGTTCGTGGCCAGATCTATCAAAACTGGGAACTATGCATCGCGGACGATTGCTCGCCCAAGCCGCACATTCGAACGGTACTTGAGGAGTACTCCGAACTCGACGAGCGGATCAAAGTGGTGTTCCGTGATACAAATGGCCACATTTCGGCGGCGTCCAATTCGGCGCTCAAACTCGCGACCGGTGAGTTCACGGTTTTGCTGGATCACGATGATGAACTGTCCGAAGATGCCCTGTTTTGGGTAGCAAAAGAGATAAGCGATCACCCCGAAGTTCAAATGATCTATAGCGATGAAGATCTGATCGATGAAAAAGGCCGGCGCTCGAACCCAAAATTTAAGCCTGATTTCAGCCGCGATCTCCTGTACTCGCTTAATATGGTCACGCACCTGTCAGCGTACAAAACGGACACTCTTCGTCAGGTCAACGGCTTTCGTATCGGCCTCGAGGGTAGCCAGGACTATGATCTGGCGTTACGTATCATTGAGCAGATCGACGAATCGCAGATCAGGCATATTCCGCGGATTTTGTATCACTGGCGGGCAATTCCGGGTTCCGTAGCACTAAGCGGAGACGAAAAGCCGTACGCCCACGAACGCGCCCGTGAAGCAATTCGGGCCCATTTTTCGCGGACGGGAGTAGCGGGAGAGGTCGAGGCGACGCAATCTAACCTGCATCGCGTGCGGTACATTTTGCCTGAGAAATTACCAAAAGTTTCGCTGATTCTCGCCGGAGAGCAAAGGGAATTGACACATCAGGTTGAAGAAAGGTGGATCGATCAAACCGATTATGCGAACATCGAGACAACCTTCCTCGATATCACCCGCAATCCCGCAGAGCAACTGAACGCCGCATGCGACGGTGCGGACGGTGAGGTAATATGCTTTCTGGACGCGAGGCTTGTGCCGCGTTCGATGGAATGGTTGACCGATCTGGTTGGATTTGCGATCCAGCCCAAGATCGGCGCGGTAACGGGCAAGATCGTATCAAATTTAGACCAGGTTATCGGCGGCGGCTTAGTACTCGGAGGCGCGCGCTTAAGCGGCGTAGCTCACGAAAACTATCTGGCAGACGAGTCAGGAAGCCTCAGCCGAAACATTATGATCGGCAATTTCTCGGGAGTTTCAGCATCCTGCTTGGTCGTCAAACGAGATGCCTTCCACAACCTCGGCGGGTTTGACGCGGTAAATTTGCAGTCTTCGCTTTTTGATGCTGACTTGTGTCTGAGACTTGCAAAAATAGGTATGAGGTCTGTTTTTAACCCCTTTGTTGTTATGACTTTGCCGATAAAGGGCCGTTTAGTCTTTGATGCGGTGCCGACGGAAGATGAAAAGAGATTTTTCTCAGCAAAGTGGAAAAGCGAGATAGCCGACGATCGGTTTTCCAATCCCCATTATTTGAAAGGTGACGGGCGCTTTATCCTCGACATCTAAACTTGTCTGCCGATAGCAAACACTTTTACAAGAGTTAGTCCTGCAATAAATCCTCCGATATGTGCCGCGTACGCCACGCCGCCGCCTGCCGACGGACTTAGATAACCAAGAATAAGTTGGTAAACGATCCAGATGCCGATCGCCACAAAGGCAGGCACGGTCGTAAGGAAATTAAAGATCAGCGCCCGGACCGTTCGCTGCGGGAAAAGCAGGACATAACCGCCAAGCACGCCCGAGATCGCTCCTGACACACCGAGCATCGGAATGATCGAGCCTGTGTCCATCGTGATCTGGGCGGCCGCAGCCGCAAAACCACACAAAATATAGAAGATCGCGTATCGGACATGCCCGAGCAGATTCTCCAAATTGTCGCCAAATATCCACAGAAACAGCATATTCCCGAAGATATGCATGATATCGCCGTGCATAAACATCGAGCTGAGAAAGTTAAAATAAACCGGTAGCGGCGTGGCGTAATGGTTTACTTCGCCGATGATCTTGCCCGCCGAGTCTTTGACGGCGATCACGCCT
>JANLTF010000404.1:0-4813 GCA_031362825.1 Acidobacteriota bacterium
CTCGGTGAGGTTAACTCCCGAGTCGGCGTTCATCGCCAACAGCAGATCCGCTGTCTGAAAAGCGATCGACTCGACCGCAGCTCTCGCAATGTGAGCCTTTCCGGTCCCACGCGTCAACCCGATGATCAGCCCGCGTGCATCCTGGTCCCAATGCGGCGTCCCAAGCCCGGCAAACGCCGGAACAAAGTAAACGCCTCCATTGTCGCTCACAGTACCCGCAAGGGCCTCTACCTCAGATGAGTCGCTGATAACGCCAAGCGAATCGCGAAGCCACTGAATAACGGCTCCGCCGATAAACACACTGCCCTCAAGGGCATACTCAGTTCGCCCGTCGATCTGCCAGCCAATAGTCGAGAGAAGCCGATTGTCTGAGACAACTGGTTTATAGCCGACGTTCTGAAGCATGAAACAGCCGGTGCCGTAGGTGTTCTTGGTGGAGCCTGGGTCGAAACATGCTTGTCCAAACAATGCGGACTGCTGATCGCCCGCAATTCCGGCGATCTTGATGCCTCTAAGCTCGACCGGTGTTTCGATTTCTCCATAAATCTCGGACGATGAACGAACCTCAGGCAACAACGTATGCGGTATATCGAATATGTTGAGCAGCTCGCTGTCCCACTCAAGCGCGCTGATGTTGTAAAGCATCGTCCGCGAAGCATTCGACGGATCGGTGATATGCAAACGCCCATTCGTCAGCCGCCAAACGAGCCAGGTATCGACCGTCCCAAAAGCAAGCCCACCGTCTTCGGCACGCTCTCTGGCTCCAACGACATTGTCTAGGAGCCAAACTATCTTGCTCGCCGAGAAATAGGCATCGCACTCAAGCCCGGTCTTTTGCTTGATCAGATCGCCATGCGATTCGCGAAAACGAGAACACCAATCCGATGTGCGCCGATCTTGCCAAACAATGGTGTTGTAGATCGTTTCGCCGGTCTTACGGTCCCAGATGACGGTGGTCTCACGTTGATTGGTGATGCCAACGGCGGCGATACCAGAAGCCTTTAGATTTGATCTCTGCAAGGTTTCGAGTGCAGTTGCGATCTGCGATCTGAATATCTCTTCAGGATCATGCTCGACCCAACCCGACTGCGGGAAGATCTGAGTATATTCCTGCTGGCCGACGGAAATGGTATTTCCATCATGGTCGAAGATGATACTGCGGCTGCTTGTAGTGCCTTGATCTAAGGCGAGTATGTAGGACATATACAGACTGACGAATGTGTTAGCAGCTAGATCTTGTCGAGAGCTTGTTCGATGTCGGCGATGAGATCGTTAACATCCTCAATGCCGACGGACATACGGATCAGGCCATCGGTAATACCTGCTGCAATACGTTCTTCTCGCGGAATGGTCGAATGCGTCATCGACGCGGAGTGCTGAACAATAGATTCGACACCGCCGAGCGAAGTGGCAAGCGTAAACAGCTCGACATTATTTACAAACGCCTTGCCCGCCTCGAGGCTGCCGACATCGAGACCGATCATGCCGCCAAAGCCGCCCGTCATTTGAACCAAGGCAACGTCGTAATTTCGATGTGACGGCAATCCAGGATAGTGAATGCCGGCGATCTTCTCATGGCCGTAGAACATATCCGCAATAGCGAATGCGTTATCATTGTGCCGCTCCATTCTGAGAGCCAATGTCTTGATGCCGCGAAGGACGAGCCAAGCGACCTGCGGAGCGATGTTGCCGCCGTAGTATTTATTCGCACCTTGACGGGCCGACTCGACGATCTCACGTTTGCCGACCAGAACCCCAGCCGTCAGGTCGCTATGGCCGCCGAGATACTTGGTCGCACTATGAATTACGGCATCAACACCAAGGTCGAGCGGCAACTGATTGAACGGCGTGGCAAATGTGTTGTCGGCAACCGTCGCCACTCCATATTCCGTAGCTATGGCAACGACGGCGGCGATATCGGTGATCTGAACTATCGGATTCGAAGGGGTTTCGATCCAAAGTAATTTGGTATTCGGCCTGATTGCTGCTCGATAACTTTCTGCATCGGCAGCGTCGACAAAAGTTGTTTCGACACCGAATCGCTCGCCGATGTGATGAAGAAAATTCATCGTCGTCGAATAACCGGAGGCCGGGGCAACGACATGATCGCCGGTTTTGACAAGAGTAAAGACAGCCGCAGAAACGGCCGCCATTCCTGATGCAAGTACTAGAGCCGATTCGCCGTTCTCAAGTTCTGCGACCGCATTTTCGAGAGTTCGCTGAGTCGGGTTGCCGAGGCGGCCGTAGTAATAGCCGTCTTTGACCTCATTGTGGATGTCCGCACCTTCGTCAGCGTCAGGCAGGGCAAAGACGGACGCCGGATAGATTGGAATCGACAACGCTCCGTGATGCTGAGTATGGTCATCACCCGCGTGCACGGCAGATGTAAAAATTGAATGTTGAGCTTTCACCCGATAATCCTAAAACTATTAGATAAAAATGGCAATTGGATCGGTTCATCATCACAAAATTGCATAATATATACGCGTAACGTAATATGTACACTCGCAGCGAGGAATAAATATGAATGAATCGACCCTTGTAGATCTTGGGAGCTTGTTTCTGGCACTCTCTGACAGCACGCGGCTTAAATTGATCAGCCTAATGGCCGAGGGCGAAGTATCGGTCGGCTTTCTGGCTGAGTCGATCGACGAGAGTCAGCCAAAGGTTTCAAGGCACCTCGCGTATCTCCGGACCGCGGGACTCGTTGCCACCCGACGCGAAGGCAAACACGTATTCTACGGAATAGCCTGGCCCGAAGCTGACATAGCGTCAAATGTAATGGCGGCCGTGCTTGGGTCCGGTTCTTCTCAAAAACTTGATAGATCGACGGTTACTGAAGACAGACGAGTTTACGAAGAACCTATGCGTCAAGACACATGTGACGAAACATATACGTCGAACTATGTTCCGCAGGAAATCGAGATTTATTTATTGTGATGAAGGAGATTGTGATTCATCATACGGGCAATGACGGCAACCGCTGCCGCAGCAATACCCGCGGCCGGAAAGATAACGGCGCGTCAGGACCATCAGTCCGTCTTCGAAATAGAAATCGAGGCCCTCGACAAAAGTCTGAGCTTCTTCCTCGGCAAAGTCATCACTGTCGTTTTGCATATAATGCGAGGAACTCCTTATTACCTTCGGCACCTAAGATCGGCGAGACAATAATGCCCATTACCACTAGGCCAATGGACCCCGCGAATGAATTTACCTCGGCGACGACGCGGTCATGCTTTTCCGTCTCGCGAACGATTCCGCCCTTGCCGACTTCGCCTCGACCGACTTCGAACTGTGGTTTGATGAGCACTACGATTCGCCCGTTGCCAGTCAGCAAGGGAATGATCGCAGGCAGTATTTTCGTGACCGAGATGAACGAAACATCCATCACCGCAAGATCGAACGGAGCGTCAAAATCGTCCAGCTTGAGATTCCGGGCGTTTACATTTTCCCGAACACAAACGCGCGGATCGGTCCGCAGCGACCATACAAGCTGGTTAGTACCGACATCAATTGTTGTAACTCGCGATGCACCGTGCTGCAAGAGACAGTCGGTAAATCCACCGGTCGATGCTCCGATGTCGATGCAATTGAAACCCGTTGGATCGATATCAAACGATTTTAGAGCCGTTTCAAGCTTGAGGCCGCCGCGACCAACATATTTGGATTCAGCGGTTTCGCCTTTTATCCGGATCACATCTTTAGATGAAAACGTCTCGGATGACTTATCGACACGCCGTTCATTGACGAGCACGACGCCGGCCATCACGAGAGCCTGTGCCTTTGTGCGTGATTCGGCAAGGCCGCGTTCGACAAGCAGCTTATCTATGCGCTCTTTTGCGGTCACAGGTTTAACCTCAAGTCGCGAGCGGCAACGCGAAATCCTTTTTGCCGAACCTCGCGGAGCTTCTGTTTATTGTCCTGAACGAGCGGATTGCTATGGTTGAAATGGATGAAATAAACCTTCGAGCGTTCCTTTCGCGGCATCGACTTCAGCAGCGACATTGTCTCGGAAACAAATGGATGAGGCACCTCGCTCATTGGCCGGTTGATCTCGCCATCGGCATAAAATGTGCCGTCGAGAAGTAGATAGTCGGCAGAGCCGACGAGATCTTCGAGCGGCGTCGACCACTTTTGCCATTTGTCGATGTCGGGAATGAAGATGAGTGATCTGGTACCTGACTCGATACGATAGCCGACAGTTTCCGAGAACTCATCACGGTGCGGAACGAGAAATGGTGTGACGGTCAGGCGATCGTTGAGTCTAACATTAACGCTATCTGCGAGCGAGCTAATGGCAATATTGTTGAGGTTAACAAGCTGCGACCACGGGGCATTTTGCTCGAGCATCTGCTTCATTCGCGGCATCGCGAAAACCGGAATGCTTTTGCTATTCAGCGATTCGCGGCCCAGATACATTAGGCCGGTGTAGTGGCCGATGTGAGCGTGCGTCAGGAAAATGCCGGTGATATCGTTCGACCTGTCTCCGGTCATTTGTTTGACAACTTCGAACTGCTCGGGAAGGTCGGGAGTCGCGTCAAATATCCATCGTGCCTTCGTATCAGGATCGACAAGGGCGATCGATGAGACAGTCTGACGCAGTTTGGGGTCGGCCCACGCAGCCAGGCAAAATGGCGAATCGCAGCCCATCTGTGGTACGCCCGCGTCTTGACCGACACCGAGCACAAGCACATAAGGCCGCACAGCAAAGACATTGACTGCGAGAACCAGGATGTGCGAGATGACCGCCAAACGTAACGTCATTTTTTTGGACGAACGAAAATGCTATTCTAAGCAAAATGGGAACGGAAAC
>JANLTF010000408.1:0-5616 GCA_031362825.1 Acidobacteriota bacterium
TTTGCGACGCTCGAAAAACTTGAAAAATTCAACGGTCATTATTTGAACTGGTACGACACTGAAACGCTCGCACCGCTTTCTCCGCGTTATGTTTCAAGTGTTGACAGCGGGAATCTTGCCGGACACTTACTGGCGGTAAAACAGTCCGTTATAGAGATCGCGAACCGAAAGTTGCTGGATTCGCATGTAATGGAAGGGCTGACCGATTCGCTCGAAATGATGCGTGAGGAAGCAACTCACATGAATGTCGCTCGTCGGCGAACAGAAGGCGTGACGATCAAACAGCTTCATTCCGAGATTGATTTCTGTTTGCAACTATTAGGGCATCAACCAAGTGAAACACCGGATGCCTGGGTCACCTTGCTCGAAACGCTCCTTTCCCATATCGAAATAATCAGGGACATAACCGGAGCACTGACACTGGAACACGGTACTGAACATTTTAACGAGTTGGGATTCTGGTCGGCAGACCTGTCGCATCAAGCTGAGACGTTTCTGCGTGACGTCATAACATTTATTCCATGGCAGGAAAATGACTTTTCCCATTTGTCCGAAATTATTAGTCGCGACTTTCCCGCAATTCAGAATGAATGGCGGGAGGTAATGGATCTGCTAAATCTATTCCCTTCGCTATCCCAACTTACAGAGTTGTACGAGGCTCTCTTGCTTCGGCTTTCGGGCATTAATGCAGAAATCGAACGATCCCAAATGAATGAGCTGGACTCCGCAGCGGCAGTTAACGCTCTTACAATTCTAACTGCGAAGGTAAAACAGGCTGAGCAGTCGGCCGAAAGAACCGTTGCAAACTTACACTCGTTTGCACTGCAAAGCGCAGAAATCGTCAAAGAAATGAACTTTGATTTTCTACTCGACGAGCAGCGCAAGGTTTTTGTTATCGGTTACAACGTGGACACGGGAAAGCGTGACAATTCTTTTTACGATCTACTGGCCTCCGAATCTCGTTTGGCCAGTTTCGTCGCCATAGCAAAGGACGAGATCGGGCAAGAACATTGGTTTCGGCTGGGACGATCCCTTACACCTGTAGATTCAAGCAGGGCTCTAGTCTCATGGACCGGCACGATGTTTGAGTATTTGATGCCGATCCTTGTCATGCGCGACTATGAACAAACACTTCTCAGTCAAACCTATAAGGCAGTTGTTCAAAGGCACATTGAGTATGGGGCAAAGAATAACGTGCCCTGGGGTATCTCCGAGTGTGCCTTCAACGCTCGCGATCTACAGCTAAATTATCAATATCAGGCATTTGGCGTTCCCGGACTTGGCTTAAAACGTGGTTTGAGCGAAGACCTGGTGGTTGCCCCGTACGCGACTGCTCTCGCCGCGCCGATCTTCCCGCAGGCCGCGATGGCAAATTTCCGCGATTTGGCAAATGAGGGGATGCTCGCCCGTTTCGGTTTTTACGAATCGATAGACTATACGGCGGAACGCCTGCCGCACGGTAAAACATACTCGATCATCCGGGCCTATATGGCTCATCATCAAGGGATGGTTCTGGTCGCCCTTAATAATTTGGTTCACGCCAATATTATGCAAAGGCGTTTCCACACTGAATCCCTGGTTCGATCCACTGAATTACTGCTTCAGGAACGAATTCCCCAGGGAGCTCCGGCATCTCATCCGCGGGCAGAAGAAGTTTTATCCAGCCGGTTGGTGCGACAGCTTTCCGGGCGTGTGACACGGGTTTTCGACACGCCCGATATGCCTACGCCCCGGGTGCAACTCCTGTCCAACGGTGCATATTCAGTTATGGTAACCACGTCCGGTGCCGGCTATTCGATGCACAAAGATATTGCAGTAACGCGGTGGCGTGAAGATACCACCAGGGATCCCTGGGGCAGCTTTTTTTACTTGCGCGATGTGGAAAGCGGTGAGGTCTGGTCGAGCGGTTACCAGCCGTTGGGACGGAAGGCCGACTTTTACGAAGTTGCATTCTCGGAAGACAAGGTGGTGATCAAGCGGCGCGACGGTAACACCGAGACGCGGACAGAAATAATTGTTTCACCCGAAGACAATGCCGAAATTCGCCGTGTGTCGATCACCAATAATTCGTCAAAAGCCAGAGAGATCGAGGTTACGAGTTACGCTGAAATTGTCTTGGCTCCGCCAAAGGCGGACGCCGCACATCCGGCATTTAGTAATCTTTCCATTGAAACCGAATTCAACTCCGATGAAAACGCTCTGATCGCCAAACGCCGTCCACGAGTGGAAAGCGATGAACCCATTTGGGCAATTCATACGATCGCAACTGAGGGAGATACCATCGGTGCGATGCAATATGAAACCGATCGTGCGCGGTTTGTTGGGCGTGGACACGATGTTCATGGACCGATTGCAGTCGTAGAGGACCGTCCACTTTCAAATACAGTGGGAGCAGTGCTGGATCCAATCTTTTCCCTGCGAAGCTGCGTCCGTATCGAGCCGCATGAAACGGCCTGCATCACGTTCTCGACCGCCGTTGCAAGTTCTCACGAGGAGGCGTTAAGACTAGCGGATAAATATCATGATGTAAGCATCTTTGAACGCGAGGCTGCTCTAGCGTGGACGCGGTCACAGGTTGAAATGCGGCATTTGAACATTGAACCTGAGAATGCGTACCTCTTTCAACGGCTCGCAGCCCACATCCTTTACCCGGACCTTTGCCTACGCTCCCGTCCGGCAGTGCTGGCTCTAAACACTAGGGCACAGTCCGACCTTTGGCCCTATGGAATTGGCGGCGATCTGCCAATAGTCCTTGTTCGGATAAACCGGGCAGAAGATCTGTCCTTAGCGCGTCAGATGTTAAACGCTCACGAATATTTACGCCTCAAGGGGTTGATCTTTGATCTGGTGATCTTAAATGACAATGAACCCGGGTACATGCAGTCGTTGCAGGACGAACTGACAAGAATTGTCCGCACAAGCGGCGAAGCGAGTCTGCTGGATACTAATGGCGGAATCTTTCTACGACGAACTGATCAGATACCGGAAGCAGATCGTATACTTCTCCACACTGTTGCACGTGTTGTTACCGTTGGCGAACGCGGCGGTCTGGAAGATGAACTTTTACGTAAGACGGTCGAGACACCGTTGCCAAGACCTTTCGTTGCGAAAAGTCCAAATCGTCCTTACCCCGAACCTTCGACTCCGCAGCCGGTACTTACCTTTTTTAACGGGCTTGGTGGAGTTGGAAATTCCGGGAAAGAGTACGTCACGGTTTTGGGTGACGGACAATGGACGCCTGCTCCGTGGCTGAATGTAATAGCAAATGAGAAGGCCTTTGGCTTTCAGGTCTCGGAAACTGGTGCAGGATTTACCTGGTCGGTCAACAGCCGCGAAAACCGTCTCACGCCTTGGTCAAACGACGCCGTCAGCGATCCTCCGGGCGAGGTTCTATATTTACGTGACGAAGAATCCGGGTCCGTTTGGACACCCACGCCGCTACCAATTCGGGAAGCCGAACCTTATACGATCAAACACGGGCAAGGATACACAGTTTTTGAGCATCTAAGCCACGGTATTTCTCAAGATCTGCTACAGTTCGTTCCGCTTGATGCACCCGTAAAGATCTCGCTTTTGCGTCTGCACAATCGAACGAGCCGAAGGCGAAAGTTATCGGTTACGAGTTACAGCGAACTTGTTCTGGGCTTTGACCGGAGCCAAACCGCTCCCTTCATTATCACCGAAGTAGACAATAAGGGGAGTTGTGTCCGGGCTCGCAATCCATACAATAATGAGTTTGCAGGACGTGTCGCATTTGTCGCGACCGGCGCCAAAATCGATTCTCTTACGTGCGACCGCAAGGAATTTGTGGGCAGGAACGGCAGCCTAAAGAAACCGGCGGCGTTGACCCGCGAGAAATTATCCGGCCGAAGTGGCGCGGGGCTCGATCCCTGTGCCGCACTACAAACCGTGATCAATCTCGAACCTGACGAAGTAATCGAGATAGTGTTCTTGATCGGCGAATGCGACTCGATCGAAGAGGTGGAAGGGATAGTTACAAAGTTTCGCGACGTTTCCTCGGTAAAAGAATCGTTTGCCGAGGTCACTTCGTATTGGGGCGACCTTCTCGGGGCCATCCAGGTGCGGACGCCGGATGCTTCACTCGACTTGATGGTCAACCGTTGGCTTTTGTACCAATCGCTCGCCTGCCGCGTATGGGCACGCTCTGCGTTTTATCAGTCAGGAGGAGCTTTTGGATTTCGTGATCAACTTCAAGATGTAATGTGCCTGGTTTACACGAAACCCGATATTGCCCGCGAACAAATTTTGATCGCAGCCGCACATCAGTTCGAAGAAGGTGATGTGCAGCATTGGTGGCACCCGCCGTCGGGACGAGGAGTTCGCACACGTTTTTCGGATGACCTGCTGTGGCTGCCTTTTGTCACAAGTTTTTATGTCAAAATTACGGGGGACAGGTCAGTTCTGGACGAGATGGTGGCATTCGTAGAGGCTCCGCTGCTTGCTGATGGACAAGACGATTCGTACACGCAGCCGACGATCTCCAGGCAAACCGCAAGTGTATTTGAACATTGCGCGCGATCGATTGACCGCAGTCTCGCTGTCGGAGCACGCGGATTGCCATTGATGGGATCCGGTGACTGGAATGACGGGATGAGCAGCGTCGGAAATGGCGGTGAGGGCGAGAGCGTTTGGGTGGGCTGGTTTTTGATCAAAACATTGACGGAATTTGCGCCGTTTTGTGGTGAACGCGGCGAGAAAAGACGGGAGAAGGTATATCTTAAACATACTGAAGATCTAAAAACCGCACTCGAAACAAATGCCTGGGACGGCAACTGGTTTCGTCGCGCCTTTTTTGACGATGGTACGCCGCTCGGTTCCGCGGAAAACGAGGAATGCAAGATCGACTCAATAGCTCAGTCCTGGAGCATCATTTCGGGTGGCGCGAAAACGCAACAGGCGACGCGCTCGATGGCCTCAGTGGACGAACATCTGATCCGGCGTGGTGACGGGCTGGTGCTTTTATTTACTCCACCTTTCGACAAAAGCTCACTAAATCCCGGCTATATAAAGGGCTATCTTCCAGGTGTCCGCGAGAACGGCGGGCAATATACACATGCCGCGATCTGGACGCTTATCGCATTTGCAATGCTCGGCGATGGGGATAAAGCGGGCGAACTTTTTGCGTTACTAAATCCGATCAATCACGCCTCCACACGCGCCGGGCTTCATAAATACAAGGTTGAGCCTTATGTAGTTGCGGGTGATGTCTATAACGAACCGAAGCACATCGGACGCGGTGGTTGGACATGGTACACCGGTGCGGCCAGTTGGATGTATCGGGCCGCTCTCGAATCAATGCTTGGTTTTCATCTTCAAGGCGAAACATTAAAGATTGAACCATGTATTCCGCGCAGTTGGCGTAGTTTTGAAATTGATTACCGACGTGGAAAGACGCTTTATAAGATAAAAGTTGAGAACCCTTCAACCGTCTGTCGCGGAATTGCGGAGGTGCGGCTTGATGGCGAATCGTTACTATCAAATGAAATTCCCTTGAGTTCTGACGGACAAACGCATCAAGTGTTGGTTGTGCTTGGTCCAACTAAAGATGATTGAAAGCGGTTGATTCAAAACGCCAGGTTTCGACCGCGAGTAAGC
>JANLTF010000431.1:0-1560 GCA_031362825.1 Acidobacteriota bacterium
AGCTTATCCAGCTCACCACGGTCAAGCCACACTCCGCGGCATGTCGGGCAGTAGTCTATTTCTACTCCCTGCCGTTCTGTCATTGCTAAAGTCGTCTGGTCAATTGGGCATTGCATACGAAAATCTTACACGATACGGCCAATTCAAAACAACTCTCGCCAACCATTTAGCATGCCGTCAATATTGGTAAGACCTTACGCCAAAATACCTTCTCCGACGACCGAATATCCCGTATCCGCGCCAACAGCTCATCAAAATAATTCCCGCCCCCAGCCTGCTTGAGCAGCTCGTCGTTCATCGCAAATCCTTTCACGATGTACTCCCGCAGCCGCTGAGTCGCCCATTGTCGAAATTTCGTTCCCTGTAGGCTCCTAACGCGATAGCCAACTGACATGATCACATCAAGGTTGTAGTAGTTTGTCTCGTAAGATTTGCCGTTTTCGTTTTGGGACGGGGCGTGTTTTTAGGAGGTTGGCGACGAGTTTGTCGCCCTCGACCGTAATATCCATAAACCGGACTGTGCAGTCGTATTTTATTTGGTGACGGTCGCAGAGTGGTTTTAGGTATATGCGATAGCTACCGTTTGAGTTTTTAAGGCAGACTGAGTGGGCATTGTCCATCCTTGGATCCGCCTTCTAGATCGCGATGGCGTCCGTCGTCGGGCTGTAAAGCAAAAACACGGCCTCCGGCTTGCCGATTGCGTCGAGTGCCTCGCGATTAATGACGAGATCGAAGTTTTGATTCAGCGACATATTTATTCGTCCCCTAACTACACGCGGAGGTTCATCATAAACTATCCAATCTCTTTCCATTTGATCATTCCTCCAAATTTTCATCTTAATCATAGCACACACACAATATTGTTGCAGGTCTGAAATATTATTCGCCAGAATGAGATGCCACCGCGATAGCAACAGAGAATGACAAAACGATCGGGTTGCGCAGTGACTCCGCCTAAAACGCCCAATTCCCCAACCGCCGCCTAGACCGCCGAAATCGAGCATTTTTACGGAGATAATTGCCGTCACCAACCGCTTTCTTGGCGTAACCAGACCCTAAAAGACAGTATCCAGCCGCGAAAATGCCGTAACCAGACGCCAAACGCACGTCACCAGATCCGTATTTCGCACTCGCACTAGGCTACAAATCGCATTTGGGGTAAGATTTAGACATCCTGCCGCGAAGTGCCTTCGATCTCGAGGATGAGGTCGGCACCGTAGGCTTTGGCAGGGGTTTGGTAGCCGGGTGTGAAGTTTCCGGCCATGATCTTTTCGGCGATGTTGAGGGCGGCGATCGCTGTTACGGTGTAGCCTTCGGGGCCCTGTAGGCGTGATTCGACCTTGTTGCCGTTGGCGTCGGAGGCTTCGCCCCAGAGCAGCGTGCGGCCTTTTTCGCGTTCGGCATCGGACGGTCCGCCGGCGGGAATTTTCTTTTGCAGATAGCTCTGTATCGGACCCATAGCGAGCAGCCAGCCGAGATAGCGGCTCATCTTCATCATCTTAAGATTGGACGGCGGAACGATCGTAAACACCTCGATATTCGGAATGCCGGTCGAGTAAA
>JANLTF010000449.1:0-5503 GCA_031362825.1 Acidobacteriota bacterium
CATATACAGCAGTATCACGCCGCCCGTGCCGAGCAACAGGGCCAGTGGCAGGTTCCGCTTTGGATTCTTAACTTCCCCGGCCGTGAACGTAATGTTATGCCACGCATCGGCCGAAAACAGCGAATTTGTCTGCGCCACGCAGATCGCGACGAGCATTCCAAATGCAGTCAGCAGCGAGACTGCCGCGGCTCCTTTATCTCCGGTTGCGGTCGCTCCGACGCTCTGCAGATCGCCGCGAACCGTCCATAGATCACCAAAGTTCGCCGCCGCGATCTCCGGATAATAGACCAGCCCGACGATCAGCCCTAGCACGATCAATGCGATCAAAGATCCCGTTTTAGCAAAGGTAAAGACATTTTGAACCCACTTGCCGAGGCTAAGGCCGCGCGTGTTCATAAACGTCAGAAGCGCGATCATTGCGATACCGAGCAACTGCGCGGTCGAAAGCGAAATGGCATAGCTTGAGCCAAGCCGGATCGGTTCGATCAGATAGTTCGTCTCCGAGATCGATTGGAACAAAATGCCCGTGTATCTTGAAAACGCAACAGACACAGCCGCGATCGTCGCCGTGCCGATGACCAGAAAATGCGTCCAGCCGTACAAAAATCCCCAGAACGGCGAATACGCCTCTTTCAGATAGACGTACATTCCGCCGGCTCGCGGCATCATCGCAGCGAGTTCGCCGTACGAAAGCGCCGCTCCGATCGTCAACAGACCGGTCACGAGCCACACGACCAACAACCATCCGGGCGAACCGACCTGACGTGCGATATCGGCCGACACGATAAAAATGCCCGAACCGATCATCGACCCGGCGACTATCATCGTCGAATCGAGCAGCCCGAGCCCGCGTATAAACCCTTCGTTAGTTTGTTCAGTCTCTACCGGCGAAGATGCCATATTCTTGTCCGAACCACCTGCGCTTACGTGGTGGTTTAGCGTAATTTGTGCGACGCGGGGGAAACGTCTATATTTTTTGCGTTCAACCACCACGTATGCGCAGGTGGTACTGACTAATTGTCGTTGGCGAGATATTCGTAGCTGATATTATACTTTTATTACAAAAACTGTCGAGCGGTTTTTGACGTTTTGCGGTCATCAACGGCAAAACAAACAAATTATGAGTGAAAAACTGGAAAAATTCGGCGATATGCCGAGCAAAGACTTTCGAAAGTTCGGCTATCAGATCATCGACCAGCTCGCGGATTATTTCGACGAGATGGAGAAATATCCCGTCCTGTCACAGGTCGAGCCTGATTGGCTTAAAAGCAATCTGCCCGCATCGGCACCTGAAACGGGCGAAGACTTCGGCAAGATCCTCGGGGATGTCGACCGTCTGATAATGCCCGCCGTCACGCATTGGAACCATCCGAATTTTCACGGCCTGTTTTCGACATCGACCTCGTCCGTTGGCGTTTTCGGTGAGATGTTCGCCGCCGCTTTCGATATGAAGGCGATGCTCTGGCGTACGTCGCCCGCATCGACCGAACTCGAAGACGTCGTGCTCGACTGGCTCCGTCAGATGATGGCCCTGCCCGCACATTTCGAGGGCATCATCTACGACACCGCTTCGGTCTCTACAATGCACGCCATCGCCGCAGCCCGCGAAAAGGCCGGATTCAGCATTCGCGACAAAGGCATGAGCGGTCGCGACGACGTGCCTTTGTTGCGTGTTTATTGTTCCGAGCACGTCCATTCCTCGATAGATAAGGGCGTCATCACTCTCGGCCTCGGCCTACGAAGTTTGCGAAAGATCGAATGCAACGAGCGGTTCGAGATGATCGCCGAAAAACTCGCCGATGCGATCGAAGAAGATATCGAGGCCGGGTTTGTGCCAATTTGCGTTATCCCGACCATCGGCACAACCTCGACCTCAAGCATCGATCCGGTCGATGCCATCGCCGATATCTGCGAAAAATACGGCATCTGGCTACATGTAGATACGGCCTACGCGGGCTCGACCGCGATCATACCTGAGTTTCGCCACTATTTCACAAATCGCGACTCACCAGAAGACCCAAATCCAAAATCGGAAATCCGAAATCCGAAATTGAGTGGTTGGGAACGCGCCGATTCGATCGTCGTCAATCCGCACAAATGGCTGTTCACGCCGTTCGACCTGTCCGTGCTGTATTGCAAAGATCTGAGCGAGCTAAAAGAGGCGTTTTCGCTGGTCGCCGAGTATCTCAAAACAAGCGACGAACAAACCGTAAAAAACGGCATGGACTACGGCATTCAGCTCGGACGGCGTTTCCGTGCATTAAAACTGTGGTTCGTCATCCGATATTTCGGCCGCGAAGGCCTGATCGCGCGCCTCCGTGAACACTGCCGCCTCGCCCGCCTTTTCGCCTCATGGGTCGAGCAAAGCGAAAATTGGGAACTCCTCGCTCCGGTGCCATTCGCATTGGTTTGTTTCCGAGCCCGTGTCAGTAGCCCGCACGTAAGTAAGGGCTCATCTCAAGACAGAGAACCCAACGCTGAAATAGACCCCAACGCCCTAAACGAAAAGATCATGAACGCCATCAACACTTCCGGCGAAGCATACCTCTCGCACACAAAACTAAACGGAAAATATGCCTTGCGATTATCCGTAGGCAGTATCCGCGTCGAAGAGCGGCATCTAACAAAGGTTTGGAATATTCTTAACGAAAAGCTGAAAGAACTGGCCTAATTGTATGAAAAAACTCCTGCTCATCACGGCGATCGCATTCGCGGCAAATCTCGCCGCATTCGGCCAAAAAAAGGTAGTCAAACGTCCCACCGCAAAGCCGGCCGTGACAAAACCGGCCGTCGCAAAGCCAACTCCAACGCCATTTGTCCGCGAAAAATTTGATCCGCTCCGCGACCCAAAAGCCGATCTCGCCGCCGCCGTTATCGTCGCGACAAAGACGAACAAACGCATCATCCTCGACGTCGGTGGCGAATGGTGCGGCTGGTGCGTTTATATGGACAAATTCTTTTTCCAGAACCCGAAACTCGATAAGCTACGCAACGATAACTATGTCTGGGTAAAGGTAAATATGAGCCCTGAGAATGAAAACCCCGCATTCCTTGCGCAATATCCTGTCCCAACCGGCTATCCGCACCTTTACGTCCTCGACGAAACCGGTAAGCTACTTCACTCGCAAGACACCTCACCCCTCGAAGCAGGAAATGGCTATAACCTCGCGAAATTTACTGCGTTTCTAAAAGCGTGGGTTCCAAAGAACGAGGCCAAACCTTAGGACTCATCATTTTTAACCTCAGCCCAGATCTTATGCCCGTGCGTTTCCTTTAAGAATATCGTACCAACCACGAGCGTGATTCCCGCGATGATCATCGGATAATAAAGCCCCGCGTAAATGTCGCCGGTTTGAGCGATGATCGAGACTCCAATTAATGGCAGCAACCCTCCAAAAACTCCGTTCCCGATATGATATGGCAGCGACAGGGCCGTATAACGTATCTTCGCCGGAAACGCCTCGACCAGATACGCCGCGATCGGTCCGTAAACCATAGTTACCCAGATGACTTGGATAAATACCAGTAAGATCAGCATCCAAGCGGTCGATTTCGACATGAGGTCGCCAAATGACGAATAGACCAGCACTTTTGCCGCCGGAACCAACGCTCCTTCGGCATTTAGCGAGAGCGGCGTGAGCGATTTTTCGCCGGTTGCCGGATTTGTTTGCGAGGTTGCCGTTTCGATGTTCGAGCCTGCCGCCGACTGCATCGCATGATAGATCGGCAGATACGTGAGCATCGCGAGCAACAGTCCGGCCATTATTATCCATTTCCGCCCGATTCGGTCGCTCAGTGCGCCAAACACAACAAACAACGGCATTCCGAGCAGCAAAGCGACCGCGATAATGTAATTTGCCGATGTGGCATCGACATTCAATATCTTTTGCAGATAGAACAACGCATAAAACTGCCCCGTGTACCAAACCACGCCTTGCCCGGCCGTTGCTCCGAATAACGAGATCAATACTATCTTGAGATTGTCCCACTTTGTAAACGCCTCGATCAGCGGATTGGCCGAGGTCATTCCTGACGATTTTACTTGCTCGAATATCGGCGATTCCTTCATCCTGAGGCGAATATAGAGCGAGACACCGACCAGCAATATCGAGATCAAAAAGGGTATCCGCCAGCCACTTATGCCGTCCGCCTTACCGGCAAACTGCTCGGGCGACATCATATTTTGCACGGCCAGGATCACTGCGAGCGAGAGGAACAGGCCTATTGTTGCGGTTATCTGAATAAAGGACGTGTAAAATCCGCGTCGATTATCAGGCACATGTTCAGCGACGTAAACGGCCGCTCCGCCGTATTCGCCGCCGAGTGCTAGGCCTTGCAAAACGCGGATCATCAGCAAAATTATCGGTGCGGCAATGCCGATCTGCGAATATGTCGGCAGAAATCCGATCACGGCCGTCGCTCCGCCCATTATCAGCAGCGTCACGAGGAAAGCATACTTCCGCCCGACAATATCGCCGATACGCCCGAAAAACAAAGCCCCAAAAGGCCGCACGACAAATCCGACCGCGAATGTCGCAAGATAAGCGATATACGCGAAGGTGTCATTGCCCGGCGGATAGAACAGCGGTGCGATTATGCCCGCGAGGCTGCCGAAAATATAAAAATCGTACCATTCGATCATCGTCCCTACGGCCGATGCACCGATGACCTTCCAGATCATTCCCTTTGTGATCTGATCGTTGTAAAACGCTCCGAGATCGCCTGTAGTTTCGCTCATATTGATTTGAGGTATTAAAACAGTTTCCCGCTTCAGATTCAAAAGGTAATACCAATATCGCAGTGTGATATGTTAGGAACAATGAAATTTGTTAAAGAAAGTGTGATCAACGCAACGCCTGAACGCGTGTTCGAATTCCATGAACTCTCCGACGCATTCGAACGCCTGATGCCGCCGTGGGAAGATGCGACGATCATTCAGAAAGCGGATATCAGTGTGGTCGGCTCTCAAGCTATCGTCGACACCAAGATCTTGGGCCTTTACACTGCCCGCTGGGTCGCTGAACACACCGAATACGATCCGCCGCGGATGTTCGAGGACATTCAGGTCTCCGGCCCGTTCGCCAAATGGCGGCACCGCCACATCATCGAACCGCACGCCGACGGCGCATTATTGCGAGACGAGATCGAATACGAACCGCCGTTTTGGTTCCTCGGCTCATTGGCTGCACCGTTTGCTGTCGTGCCGAAACTCGAAAAGATGTTCAATTACCGCCACGAAGTAACGCGTAAGTGGTGCGAGGAAAAGGAAGATCTAACCACATAGAAAAATAGGGCACGTAGGCAGAAAAACCTATGTGCCCTATGTTCCTATGTGGTAAAAATCTGCCTAACCAAATATCTCCATCGCCTGCCGAATTCGGCTGCCGAACAGAAAATCGCCAAAACCTAAACTCTCATGCGAACGGTCGTAGCCGACGAGTTCGACATACGCACGGCCCTCGACGGCGTTTCCTTCACGCGTTCCGGCGACCTTACACGCACC
>JANLTF010000453.1:0-5761 GCA_031362825.1 Acidobacteriota bacterium
CTTATTATGGGGTAGTTTTCGGCGGTGGCATTTATTTCCAGCCACGGGAGGTATTCCTCGGGGATGGACATGTCCGAGTAGATGGCTTCGACGGGGCATTCGGGGAGGCATGCGTCGCAATCGATGCAGGTGTCGGGGTTGATGAGAAGTTTGTCGGGGAGTTCGTGGAACGCCTCGACGGGGCAAACGGCGGCGCAGTCGCTGTATTTACACTGGACGCACGGCTCGGCAACGATATAAGTCATAATAAGAAGTTAATGAGTTTTTTGAGTTCGTTGGGTTCATTGAGGCACTTGGAGTCTATTTCGTAGGTAGGTCACTAAAACTCAACGAACTCAATAAACTCAAAGCAACTCAATAAACTCCTGATCTCACGGTCAAAGCAAAATAAAACCGTAATACCTCAAGGATAGCTTGTCAAATGAGGTTACACAAGTGGTAGAATCTCAACATCAACAATAGGATTTTTACCGCAGCGACGAGCCAGAGACATAGATAATTCAAACAGGATGCACAGGATATACAGGATTGGAAAACCAATACATTTCGATTCAGTATTTCTTGTTAATTCTGTTTATCCCGTTACCTTTTTCCTCTTGCGTCTCTGCGGTTCAATTAAGGATACGAGATGAAAAATATGAAAGCTGAACGTGATCTGTCGCTCGATTTTCTGCGTGTGTGCGAAGCTGCCGCGATCGAATCGGCCAAGACAATGGGACAGGGCGACCGCAAATACAGCGACCACGTCGCCGTCGAAGCGATGCGCGAAGTAATGGACACCGTGCCGATGCGCGGCCGCATCGTCATCGGCGAAGGCGAACGTGACGAGGCCCCGATGCTGTACATCGGCGAGGAAGTCGGCGGCGGCATCTTTTCAGAAGAAGCGCGAGCCGAGTTTCCCGAGGTCGATATCGCTGTCGATCCGCTCGAAGGCACGAATTTGTGTGCGCTCGGTGCCAACAACGCCATCGCGGTGCTTGCGGCTGCCGAACGCGGCGGTTTGCTCAATGCGCCGGACCTTTATATGGACAAGATCGTCGTCGGGCCTTCGTGCCGCGGAGCGGTCGATATAGATGCTCCGGTGACGGACAATCTTAAGAATATCGCACGGCGTTTGGGCCGCGATATCGATGATCTGACGGTGATGTGCCTCGATCGGGGGCGGCACAAGGCTCTCATTGACGAGGTCCGTGCGGCTGGTGCCCGAATTCGTTTGATCTCCGATGGCGATCTCTCGGCAGGCATCTCGGCCGCGGTCGCGGGAACAAATATTCACGCTCTGATGGGCATCGGTGGTGCGCCTGAGGGCGTTATTACTGCCGCGGCAATGAAGTGCCTCAATGGCGAGATACAGGCTAAACTCGTGTGGGATCCTGAGCGTCTCGGAGTTGACCGTTCAAAGGTGCCGCCGGCAGAAAAGGTCATGGAACGCCTCGCCGAGATGGGCATTACCGATCCGAACAAAATCTACGACACAAACGATCTCGCTCCGGGCAAGAAGATCATTTTTTGTGCAACCGGCGTCACCGACGGCTCGCTGCTGCGCGGCGTCAGGTTCTTCGGCGCCGGCAAACGAACGCATTCGGTTGTTATGACGACGGACTCGAAGAGCATTCGATTCGTCGACACCGTGCACGTCGAAGGCGGGCCGGATGCTGTTATTCGGTTTTAGGTAAAGACAGATGGCGTCGAACGTAGATCTGAACTTTGAATGGGATGATGAAAAGGCTGCCGCAAATCTGCGAAAGCATAAAGTCAGCTTTGACGAAGCGAAAACGGTTTTTGCTGACCCGTTTTCGATTACAATAAATGATGCGGCCCACTCCGACGATGAGTTTCGTTTCGTTGATCTAGGCGTGTCCGTGAACGGAAGAGTTCTTGTAGTTGTCTATACGGAGCGAGCATCGAAGACCAGGCTGATCAGTTCCAGACGAGCAACAAAAGCTGAGCGTTACAAGTATGAGCAAAGAAAAGAATCCTAAAAAGAAAGATCGAAACGACGAGATGTTAGCAGAATATGACTTCAGTGGCGGTGTGCGCGGCAAGCATCACGCGGCTTATCAGAAAGGCCACTCGGTTACCATACAACGTGCTGACGGAAAAGCCGAGCTCAGTTATTACCAACTGGAAGACGGAGCTGTGATGCTAGAACCCGACGTTAAAAAGTACTTTCCAAGCTCAGAGTCGGTCAACGCAACGCTGAGAGGACTGATTACTTTGGTGCCGAAGAACTCCGGCAAGGTGCGTACCCGCTGATGAAAGAAGATAAACCATACGTCCTTGATTTCAGCGAGGTTGGGGCCGGCGATGTTGCGATCGTTGGCGGGAAATGTGCGTCGCTCGGTGAGCTTTTTCAGGAGCTGACGGGCCAGGGCGTGCGCTCGGTCGATGGATTTTCGACGACGAGCCGGGCTTATGAGGTGCTGCTTGAGACCGACAATCTGCGTGGGCGCCTGATCGAGTTGCTCAAAGGTTTGGACGTCAACGACCTCGACGAACTCGCACGTATCGGCAGTGAAGCGCGCCGGTTGATGCTCGAAACACCGTTTCCGCCTGAGGTCGAAACGGCTATTACGAAGGCGTACGGTGAACTCGGTACGCGTATCGGAAAAAAGAATTTTGAGGTCGCTGTTCGTTCATCGGCGACGGCTGAAGATCTGCCGGATGCCTCGTTTGCAGGGCAACAAGACACGATCCTGAATGTTCGCGGCGAACAGCGGATCATCGAGGCTTGTCACGAATGCTACGCGTCGCTTTGGACCGACCGCGCAATTTCTTATCGAACTGCGAAGGGTTTTGATCATTTTGATGTCGCGTTGTCGATCGGTATTCAGCCGATGGTTCGCAGCGATATTGCCTGTTCGGGCGTGATGTTTACGCTTGATACGGAGAGCGGTTTTCGCGATGTCGTGGTCATCAACGGCGCTTGGGGACTCGGCGAAGCGGTCGTTCAGGGCATGGCGACGCCGGACGAATGGATCGTTTTTAAACCGACGCTCAAGCAGGGTTTTAGGCCGATCGTGACCCGCAAACTAGGCGTTAAAGAGGTCAAGATGGTCTTTGCGGACGACGGAACGGGCACGCAGGTCCGCGATGTGGTCGCGACGCAGCGTAACCGTTTTTGCCTTGCCGGATTTGAGGTTTTGCAGCTTGCACAGTGGGCTTGTGCGATCGAAGATCACTACTCGAAACTCGCCGGAAAGCTCCAGCCGATGGATATTGAATGGGCAAAAGACGGCATCACGGGCGAGCTGTTTATCTTGCAGGCACGCCCCGAGACGATCCACGCTCAGAATACGACCAACTACATCGAGAAATACAAGCTAGTCGGCACGCACGGGGCGCCGCTCGCAACCGGCGTCGCAGTAGGCGAAAAGATTGGGCACGGACAGGCACACGTGATGCTTGATTCGGCGAAGCTGAACACTTTCAAAGAAGGCGAGATACTCGTCACTTCGATGACCGATCCGGCATGGGAGCCGATAATGAAACGCGCGTCGGCGATCGTAACGGATCGCGGCGGACGAACCTGTCATAGTGCGATCATCAGCCGCGAACTCGGCATTCCGTGTATCGTAGGCTCAGGCGATGCGACCGAAAAGGTGAAGAATGGCACCGATATCACCGTCTCTTGTGCCGAGGGCGAACGCGGCAACATCTATTACGGCAAGATCGATTTTAAGGTCGAAAAACAAAAGATCACTGACAAAGAGCGGCCAAACACGCAGATAATGATGAACGTCGGCGATCCCGACCATGCGTTTGACGTTTCGCGTTTGCCTAATGACGGCGTGGGGCTCGCACGGCTCGAATTCATCATCAACAACCACATTGGCATCCATCCGATGGCGCTCGTAAATTATCCGAATCTCAAAAAACGCGAGGACATCGAGACGATCGCCGCACGCATTCACGAGGAAGATCCGAAAGAGTTTTTCGTCCGCAGTCTGGCCGAAGGCGTAGGGCGTATCGCCGCCGCGTTTTATCCAAAACCGGTGATCGTGCGTATGTCCGATTTCAAATCGAACGAATACGCGATGCTCATTGGCGGCAAGGAATTTGAACCGGTAGAGGAAAATCCGATGATCGGTTTTCGCGGTGCTTCGAGGTATTATGACGATCGCTACAAGGCGGGTTTCCGGCTCGAGTGCCAGGCCATGCAGCGGGCCCGCGAGGACATGGGCCTGACCAATATCACGCCGATGATCCCGTTCTGCCGCACCGTCGAAGAAGGCAAAAAGGTCATCGCCCTTATGGCCGAACATGGCCTCGTTCAAGGCGAAAACGGCCTCGAGATCTATGCGATGTGCGAATTGCCGGCAAATGTGGTGTTCGCAGATGAATTCCTCGAAGTTTTCGACGGCTATTCGATCGGTTCGAACGACCTGACGCAGCTCGCACTCGGACTCGACCGCGACAGCGAAATGGTCGCGCACCTTTTTGACGAACGTAACGGAGCCGTTGAAAAAATGGTCGCAATGGCCATCGACGCCGCCAAACGTGCCGGTAAAAAGATCGGCATCTGCGGCCAGGCTCCGTCGGATTATCCGGAGTTTGCTGAGTTTCTCGTCAAACGCGGCATCAATTCAATATCTTTGAACCCGGACACCGTGATTCAAACGACGCGTAATATTCTCGAAACTGAAAAAGCGTTAACGGCGGCCGCTTCGAAATAACTGTTAACTTGAAAATTGAGAACTTAGAACTGTTAGCTAACAGTTATCAGTTGTTAGTTATCAGTTTTCAATTGTTTCGGAATTAAACCGAGACACTGCAAAGATGGCCGAACCCGCGGAAAATTATTTTCCACAAGATATCGCCGCGAAGATGCGCAAGCAGGCTGTTCGGGTTTGGATCGTTGGTTTGGCGGTCGTTTTGGTTTGGGTTTTGCTGCTCGTCGCGGCACCTGTTGCCAAGGTGAATGGTTTCACCTCATTTTCCTCTCCGTTATATCATTTTTTTAGTTACATCTGTCACCAAATTTCCGAGCGTTCTTTTCATGTTGCCGACGAGCCGTTTGGGGTTTGTTCGCGGTGTTTTGGCGTTTATTTTGGGCTGGTTGCCGGGTTTGTGATATATCCGGTGTGGCGAAACATCGATGAGATCGAGCCGCTGCCAAGGTTTTGGCTGTTTGCGTCGATGATTCCGATCGGGATCGATTGGTCGCTGACCGTTTTTGGGATTTGGGAGAATAATCACTTTTCGAGGTTCGTCACGGGCCTTATTTTGGGCGTGGCGTGCGCGACGTTTATCGTACCGGCTATTGTTGAGATCACTCGGAATTATTCTTTTAAACGCAGAGACCGCTGAGAACGCAGAGAATATTCATATTTTCTTGCCTCTGCGTCCTTTGCGGTCTCTGCGTTAGACATCCTGACCGAACTTTTATTGACTTCATTTCGTAGAAAGAGCAAGATTGAAAATGCTGGAAAGTGTATGAGTTTTACCAAAGAAAGTTCGACAAAACGCGCAATTGCGGACCTCGCTAAGCGCTTAAAGATTGACGAAAGCGACGTCATGGAAAAGGGCGTTGCGGACAAGGATTTTCCTGATATGTCGCTCGGGGCACCAGAGGAAGGCGAGATGTCGGCGCAGATGATATCGAGCGGGTGGACGATCAAGCTCAGTGCGGGCGGAAAGGATTATGAGTATCGGGCTGATAAATATCAGCTGCGTTTGCACAACTTTAAGGGTGGAAATTACGTCATAGAATAAAGGCTCAGAGTGCAAGCTTTAGCTTGTCTCTACTCGCGGCGTTTAC
>JANLTF010000455.1:0-2106 GCA_031362825.1 Acidobacteriota bacterium
CCTGACCGGCCTTGCGGTCGCTGTTCTCGTCGGTCGAATCTTCCTTAAGAATTACGCTCTTTTCGGTAACAACCGGCGATTTCAAAATGTCCCAGACGCCTAAATTACTCATTGGTGGTCGCCTCCTCTATCGGTTCTACGGCAGCTTCTGTCGTTTCGGCTTCTGCCTCCTCGACCTTTTCAGCTTTCGGCTTTGCAGCCTTCTTCGCTTTCGGCTTCTCTTCGACTGCTTTTGCCTCTGCCGCTGCTACTTCCTTCTTAGCGTTCGGCTTCTCTTCAACTGCCTCTGCCGGTGCCGCTGCTTCTTTCTTGGTTTTCGCTTTCGGTGCCGGTGCGGCCGCTGCTGCGGTCTCGACCAGGTCGCCTGCATTCATTTTTTCACGCTTCGGGTCAAGCAAAGTGTTAAGCTCGGCGACCGCTGCTTTTGAGATCAAAAGCTTTTCGTGATAGATGATGTCGTAGATGTTCAGCCCGAAGCTGTTGGTCACCTTGGTCTTCTGAACGTTTCGCGCCGACAGAATCAAATTCGCGTTATCCAACGAATCAATGATCAGCGTTTTCGCACGCTTTTTGTTCTCGACCAGACCGAGTGTATCCATCACACCCAAAAACTCACTGGTCTTCGGATTCGAGATACCAAATTCTTCGATGATGATCAGGTTGCCTTCACGCAAACGCTCTGACAGAGCCGAACGCAATGCACCGCGACGCATTTTCTTGGGCATTTCGTATGACCAGTCGCGTGGCTGCGGTCCGTGAACGTTGCCACCGCCTTTCCACAGTGGCGAACGAAGCGACGCGATACGCGCACGACCGGTTCCCTTCTGCTTCCAGAGCTTGCGGCCCGAACCCGAGACGTTACCGCGAGTTTTCGTCGCGGACGTTCCCTGTCGGCCGTTGGCCTGATAATTCATCACAGCCGAGTGGATCAAAGCTTCGTTCAATTCGACACCAAAAACGGCGTCCGACAGCTCGACATCCCCGACCTCTTTATTCTTCAAATTGCGAACCTTTACGGTAGGCATAGTCTTTCTCCTGTTCAGAGTGCGGGCTTTAGCCCGTAAGAACGCGATAAATCGCGCACTCTTACGCTTTCTTTACAACAATCAATCCACCATTCGGCCCAGGGATCGCACCGCGAACCATCAGCAGATTGTTCTCGATATCCACCTTGACGACCGTCAAATTCTGTACCGTCACGCGGGCATCGCCCATGTGCCCCGATGATTTCGTTCCCTTGATGACACGCGAAGGGTAAGCCGATTGACCGATCGATCCCGGCTCACGTACGTTCATCGAACCGTGCGATTCAGGGCCGCGTGAAAAGTTGTGCCGTTTGATCGTACCGGCAAAACCGCGTCCTTTCGACTTGCCGACGACATCGATCTTGTCACCGTCTGCAAAGACGTCAACTTTGATCTGATCGCCGATCGCTGCATCCGGCTCGTCCGTCAGACGGATCTCCTTGAGCACACGCGTCGGAGGCGTACCGCCGCCGGTCTTTTCAAAGTGTCCGCGAAGCGGCTTCGTCACATTCTTAATGCGAATCGGCTTTTCTTCGACAAATCCAAGCTGTACGGCGTTATAACCGTCACGCCCGGCAGCACTTTTGGTTTGGATGACGACACACGGCCCCGCTTTGATGACCGTAACCGGAGTTACCGTGCCATCCTCAGCAAAAAGCTGCGTCATTCCCATTTTTCTACCAATGATTCCGCTAATCATAAAAGTTCCTTGAGTTTTTAGAGTTTCTAGAGTTCATTGAAATCCCGAGTGCTTCCACTCAACAAACTCAATAAACTCAACGAACTCAATAAACTAGTTTTTTCCGAACGCCTTGATCTCTACATCAACGCCGGCCGGCAGATCCAATTTCATCAACGCATCGACCGTTTCGGCTGTCGGATCGAGAATGTCCATCAAACGCTTGTGCGTTCTGATCTCAAACTGCTCACGCGATTTTTTATCGACGTGGGGCGAGCGGAGAACCGTCCATTTGTTCTTGATGGTCGGAAGGGGAATCGGCCCTGCGATCCTTGCTCCCGTTCTCTTTGCCGTGTCCACGATCTCAGCGGTGGACTGGTCCAAAACGCGGTGATCGTAAGC
>JANLTF010000461.1:0-1666 GCA_031362825.1 Acidobacteriota bacterium
GACCTCAACCGCGTCTGGGTCATGCGCCGCGTACTCAACCCGCTGTCGCCCGTCGAGCAGATGGAAGTCGTTCTCGAACGACTCTCCAAGACCAAGACGAACGCCGAATTCCTGGCGTCGATGCAGAGTTAGTCCTTAAAAGTAGGATTGAATCGCGGATCGAAGGTCAACGCCTCGATCCGCTTTTTTATTCTTTGGCAGTATTTTTGAGGTAATTTCTTGCGAACATCATTCCTTGGTAATATCCGGTCGTCTTTCCGCCTTCGTACGATTTGTCCTTATAATCCTTTTCATCGGGGCACTCAGGATTGTAGGCTGGGAAATGCCCGCCCTCTTTCCTATAACCATCTCGCCATGCTTCAATATACCCGCGGCAAAATTCGCTCCTTCCGCTGAGGGCATTCGAATTTGAGTTGGAGCTCGAATTCGAACCGTAAGGAGTACTCGTCGGACTCGGGCTTGGACTGCGAGTTGGAGAAGGCGTCGGGGACTTATAGTTTGTGTTCTTGTATGTGTTGTTTGAGCTTGACGATGATCCAGACGATCCGAACATCGCCGCCAGTAAAACGAATCCGAGGATGATCAGTCCTCCCAGCACAACAGCCTTTCCGATTGGATTCTCGGCAAACAGGCCGGATGGAGATACCTCGTCGTGCGTGGGCATCGAGGGTTCGGGCCGTGTGTGCGACCGTGGCGGCGGTTGGCGAGGGTCGGCCGCGAAGGCTAACTGGGTCGATGCCGCCGGAGCGGGTTCCGCTGCTGCTCGAACGAAAGTTTCCTGTTCAGGTATCTGGACGCGGATGACGGTCGCCTCGGGATCAGCTTCAGGCGATTGGGGTGCGAATACCGGCATCGAGGCTCGGTCCAAGACCTCGGTGTTTGCAAAGGTCGGATGATCGATCCGCACCTTCGCCTGTGCCAACGCCTCGCGCATGGCGGCGGCGGATTTGAAGCGATTTTCCGGCAGTTTTGCGAGGGCGGTCGTGACGATCTGTCGCAGATCGGACGGAACGGTGTCGGCAAGCGGTTCGAAATCCTTAGTCAGGACCGCAAACATACGTTCGGTCGGATGCGTTTGCGGGAAGGGAAGCGTGCCGTTAAGGAGCTGATAGAGCACGACGCCTGTCGACCAGATGTCAGTGGCTTCGGTGCGTTTGCCGTCGAATGCCTCGGGCGACATATATGCATCGGTGCCGATGATCGTCGAACTGACGGCGGAGGTTGCCATCGCACGCGAAATGCCAAAATCGGCGAGTCGCGGCGTGTTGCCTTGAAGCAGGATGTTCTGCGGTTTGATATCGCGATGAATGATGCGTTTTCCGTGAAGGAACTCGAGGCCACTCAAAATTCCCATCGTCAGATCGACGGCCTCTTTTACAGATGTTGTGCCGAGATCGGTCAATCGATCGGCAAGCGAGCCCCCGTCGGCGTATTCGCTGACGATGACGACCTGACCTTCGTATACCTCGGCGTCGATGATCGGCAGTACATTGGGATGGCCGCTGGCCTCTTCCCAAAGTCCGGCTTCACGTTGAATTGTATTGAAATCGACCTGATCGTCGTGCGGCAGTTTAACGGCAACGCGCTTGGTCAAGAACTGCGACCGCCGCTCAGCCAGCCAAACGTCACCAAAGCCGCCTTTCCCGAGCCGGCGAATAAGCGTGTA
>JANLTF010000427.1:0-4947 GCA_031362825.1 Acidobacteriota bacterium
GTCATGCCAGGCCTTTTTCGTTTTTGTTTTTTCCTAAATCGCTATCGCGCCGCAAATCAGTCCAATTCCTCCGAAAATTGGCGCAATCTCTGACCAGACTGAGTATGCATCGTGGTCAGATCTCGTCTTCGTTTGGCCAAACTTATTGCAGAAGCCGATATCGCATTTGCAATAGACTTTATTATCGCAGGACTGTATTGGGCCGTCTGGGAAACGGCCAAGCCCATAAGCGAAATAAATTCCGGCACTAACCGCAATGATAAATCCAAGTTTGATCAGCAAGTTCTTCGCTATATACTTTGCCACTTCTATGCCACACCCGAACAAAACCGATGCATCCCGATCGCGACTAATTTCGTTGTTCTGTTATCGAAATCGTGCGTTGGATTTACCTCGCTGAATTCGATTATTTTCGTGTTGGCGAGTGAGGCGGCGTATTTTACCAGTTGTATGAATTCGCCGGCACGGATTCCTAGTGGTGACGGGGCTGAGGTTCCGGGGGCATCGGCGGAGCGGACGGCGTCGATGTCGAAGCTGAAGAATGTATTGAGCGACGAGCTGTGGCCGATGAATTTCTGGCGAATCTGCTCTTTTAGTTCAATATCGGCTTCGGCACGTGAGCGCAGGAGTTCAAGACTGATTCGGTGGACGCCGAGCGAGCGGATGTATTCGTAATAGACGGGCGAGCAAAAGTGTGATTGGAAACCGACCTCGTAAAAATAGCTCGGGAGCAAGTGTTTTCCTTCGAGCAATTGGCGGAATTGCGTGCCGCTGTTTCGCTCATCGGCGATGCGAACGTCGAGGTGTGAATCGATATTTACCCCGATCCACCATTCCGGGCCAAAAACCTCTGCCATCGCCACGCCGTCCGGATACGAGATGTCATTCCCGCCGCCGAGGACGATCACGCGTTTGCCGTCTCGCAGTAATTGTTGGACGACCGATGTGTGGTTTACGTGAGTTTCTTCGAGACTGCTTTCGATACGCACATTTCCGAGGTCAAAGACCGACTTCTTAATTCCGAACGTCGTTAGGCGATAAAACTGTTCGCGGATCACGTCCGGAGCCGCCGCGGCACCCGTTCTGCCGTTGTTGCGGCGAACGCCTTCGTCCTGCGGGCAGCCGAGGATGACAATATCTGCTGAAGCGTAGTGTTCCGGATCAGAGTGTACTGTTTCGCCCATTCGCGGATCATTTCGGTCGTTTCTGGTAAAGAACAGGTTCCGGTCAGGACGTGTCGTTTGCTCGAAGATGTCGCTCATATTGCCCTAATTATTTGCCTAATCGTCATAGAAGTCAACGTTTACGCCGGATATGCAGCAATGTACGACAGCGTACATACATCGGCAGGGCTAGCGTTCATAGTTGCTATACGAAACGTCTTTCCCAGCGGATAAATCTGTGGTTTCAATATCGAAAAGGGAGAAGAAGTAATTATGAAGAAATTTATATATTCAATGTTCATCATGTCGCTGCTAGTGGGTATGATGATTTTCGCCGCACCTTCGACCGTTCAGGCCGGTGTGCAAGAGAAAACTTATCTGAGAAAGGTCGTTCGCAATGGCCGCGTTCGTTATATACGCGTTAAAAAGCCCAGTTTTTACCGTCGTCATCGTAACCGCGTAAATATGGCACTTGGTACGGGCGCCGGAGCCTTGATCGGCGGAATCGCCGGCGGCGGCAAAGGTGCTCTAATAGGTGCGGGCGTCGGAGCGGGAAGTTCGGCTCTGTACACGTACGTCTGGAACAAGAAGAAACGCAAATACGTCAAAGTTCGCCGGAATTAAGATTGATTCCTGCACCGTCGATAGCGTCGTGCGATCAGATCGCACGGCGTTTGTTTTGTTCAGTTCCGCTTAAAGTACAGCTTTATGTGGGATAAAGTAAGCTGTTGACACTAAACATCTTATTTGTTCTACCCCGCATTCCACGAAAAATAATAAAACGAATCAAATGATCAAACATCAACCCTCTCAGGATCTCTAATTCCGGCAGCAGACACATGTCCAGTCAGAAGATGATGTCGAAATTTCCTCAAACCGTCGGTCATTTTCGGCCCGGATCGGTTCGCGATCGTTCGAGTCAAAATACCCATTGATTGCCTCGACGATCGAGAGCTTTTCAAGATTCGGCAGATTCAAAAAACCGTGAAAAACTACCGTTGCATTGTCTGACAGGTTCATAAACAACCTCGAACTTTAGATCGTGGCTCGGCTCTATTAAGGACGCGCGTTGAAATAAGTAACAAACTCCGCAGTTACATCAACCTTGTCGTCACCAACCGCCACGAGGAATCCGACCTGATCTTTGGAAATGTCGAAGATCAGGGAATAGCCCTTTGCCTTCGCAAACTCGCCTAGGGCCTTTGCTACCTGCTGTGCGACGGTGCCGACGATGATCGGTTGGCGCCTGGCGAATAGGACCTTTGCGTCTTCTTCTTTGCGTTTGATATCGATCTGCAGCTTCTCGGCTTCGTCAACCTTTGCTTGGGCAGAGGCTTCGTTTATAGGCGTTCCGTTCGCAGCCTGAGTCCGTAAGGTCTCGATCTCTCGACCTAACGTACCAAGTTTCGTGGACATCGTTTCAAGCTCCTTCTGGACCGGAGCCATTTCGAGGTTGAAGGCCTTGATAGCATTTTCATATTTTGTAATGCCGGTCTTTTCGCTGCGGAAGGCGTCCGAATTGATGATAACGATCTTGCCCGGAGTGGTCTGAGCGGAAATAGACATCGCCCCAAAAGCGAGCAGAAACAATGCAGCAGTGGATAAAATTGACTTTTTCATATAGGTAAAGTTATTCGGTTTAGGTTTTGATCGTTCCTTCTGGTTTGAAGCACCATTAATTTTAACGGTTGCATTCTCCTCAATTAATCTAGGTGTTTGGCCAATTTTGGAACGATACTAACGTTTAAATTATATCCGGCCCTCAAAAGTAAAAAGGATAAGTCTAGTGGGACCGAAACATCTTTTTTTGATGCAAAACTCTTCGCATCGTTGTATAGTGCATTCTCACGGGCGGCGGTTAGTCATTCTGCCCGCCTGAAGTCTGCGTCCATCAGGATCCACATATTTGGATCAAGAACGATCTTCTGAGGTTCGCTGTCAACTCTGATAGAAGATATATTTGATTTGGCATTTGCCTGCACTGTTCTAACTTGCGGCTTCGCCTGATTTGGATAAAAAATGGCGATCTCGACAGGCATTTTGAACAAACTGCCGTCCGTCTGTACCTGATCGAGCTTAATTGTGATCTCCTTACTGGCTGGATCGTACCGCCAATTGCCGCTATATTTCAACGTGCCCGGTTTGTAGAGCCATTGGTCGAAGAAACCGGACAGGTCTTTACCCGAGACCTCTTCCATGACACGGCGAAAATCGGCGACGGTCGCGTGCGAATCGCGGTATTTGTTGTAGTAAAGCTTGATGCCTTTCCAGAAATTCTCTGTCCCAACGACGCCTCGCAGCATGTGCAGAGTCCAGCTTCCTTTTTGGTAGATCTGGCTCGTTGTTACGTCGTTCATGTCCTTGAGATTGTCGTGGATGATCCGGTAATTCGGATTCTTGACATAAAAGGCATCTACCGACTTCTTACTAGAACGCAGGTTGTCAAGAAACTCATCGCGTCCGTACTGGTGATCGATAAAAAGAAGGGTGAAGTAGGTCGCAAAACCTTCGCTTAGCCACACTTCGTCCCAATCTTTCTCGGTCACTGCGTTTCCAAACCACTGATGAGCGATCTCGTGGATGACGACATTTCGCCAGCGCACATTCCTGTCGCCAACAACCGAATTTTCACTGTAAAGGATCGCCGAGGCGGCTTCCATGCCTCCGCTTACGCTGTTGGACTGTATGTTCGCGAGCTTCTCGTATGAGAATGGGCCGACGGCGTTACTATAGAACGTCAGAGCCTGTTTGGTTACAATGTCGAAGTCATAAAATCCCTTGTTGCGGTCCTGATAATAGACCCAAGTTTGTATAGATTTGCCTTCGAAATCATCGACATACTGCACGGCAAAGCGTGCCACGCCGAGCACGTACAACCACGAAGCGATCGGCACGGTCTGTTTCCAATGCGTGAGGCGTTTGTTGCCAGGCAGATCGCTCTCTTCGATCTTCAGGCCATTGGAAACGACTTGGTAATGGTTTGGCGCGACGACGATGAACTCACACATCGCCTTGTCCGACGGGTGATCGATCGTCGGCAGCCAGTTGCGGCCTTTGTCGGGCCAGTTATCGCTGAAGAAGGTGCGGTCGCCGTATTTATTGTTGGCGATCTTGAGGCCGGTGGAGGGAATTCCTTTGTAGGATATTGTATATTTCTCCCGGTGATCTGCCTTGGGCGGCGACGACAACTTAATGGTTACGGCGTCGTTCTCATGACTATATTCTGCGGGCTTGCCATCGCACATTACACGGCTGACGGTCATGCCTTTACCGGCTAGGTCTTTGGCTGCGTTGACCAAATCGAGGCGAATGCTCTTGACGCCACCGGCTACGAACCGCACATCTATCGTTGCTTCGCCTAAAATTTCGTCGGTGGTGTCAGATAGTTCGATCTTGAAGACATAATTTATGACGTCGATGTTTGGACTTTTCGGATAGAGGTCAAATGACGTTGCGGCGTGGGCACTAAAGCCAATTGCAAGCAATCCGCTAACAAACGCGATGCTAAATAAATGTTTCATGATCTTATTAACTCGAAATGCAGCCTTCTAATTTATTTCTTCAACGGTAATTGCGTCGCCGGGCGGAATTGGATGACGCCTTTTTCGGTCATTGTCCGCTCGATGTCAGCGACGGTCGAGGGCACGAACGCACTAAGGTTCTCCGCACCGTCGGCCGTTACGACCACGACATCTTCCATGCGGACATAGAGTTTTTCTTCGTGGATCCAGATCATCGGGTCGATGGTGAAGACCATCCCAGGTTCGAGTTTTACGCCGCGAAC
>JANLTF010000583.1:0-3677 GCA_031362825.1 Acidobacteriota bacterium
AAAACCGCCGCCGCCTATGCTCTAACAAAAGGCATCATCATCGCCGACACCAAATTTGAATTCGGCACCGACGCCGACGGCAACATTCTCCTCATCGACGAGGTGCTGACACCCGATTCGTCCCGCTTCTGGGAAGCCGCAAAGTACGAACCCGGCCACGCTCAAGCCTCTTTCGACAAACAATTCGTCCGCGAATACCTCGAAACCCTAGACTGGGACAAAACACCGCCCGCTCCGTCGCTGCCCACTGAGATCGCTGAAAAAACGAGTGAAAAATATGCTGAGGCGTACGAACTTCTCGTTGGCGAGCCATTGGCCGCATGATCAACATCGACGAACACCATAGACGAAATTGTTGACGCGTACGTTTTTTATAGACGTAAACGCATTAAAGGTGTTTAATACAATTAAAATCAGAATGTGTTCTTTTTAATTAGGTCGCTTAGTACGTCGCGGTTGACCGACCGCGAATTTAACCGCCCCAGCTTTCGAACATGGATTAGGAGTAGTCATGAGATCTAAACTTGGTTTTTTCTTCATAGTCGCCTTTACCGTTTCGTTTTACACAAATGTAAATGCGGGATTTAATCAGCGACAAAAGATCACGAGCACGCCTCGCGGGGTCGGAGCCCAATTCGGCAACGCCATCGCCGTCAGCGGAAATACGATGGTCGTCGGAGCCCGTTTTGACAGCACGACCGCCTCGCAGGCAGGTGCCGCGTACGTATATATATTATCGGGCGGAACCTGGACGCAGCAGGCCGTGCTGCTTGCAAATGACGGTGCTCTTGCGGATAAATTCGGCTATTCGGTTGCGATCAGCGGCGACACGATCGTCGTCGGTGCATACAATGATGATTCACCTCTTTCGAATGCGGGTTCGGCATATGTCTTTGTTCGCAGTGGAACGACGTGGTCATTTCAACAAAAGCTGACCGCGAGCGACGAGGCAGCCGATGACCAATTTGGAATCGCCGTCGCGATAGGCGGGCCGACGATCTTTGTCGGAGCAAATTTCTCAGACCAACCAAGCAACTCCGACGCCGGAGCGGTCTATCGCTATACGCAAAGCGGCACCGTCTGGTCGCAGGTACAGAAACTCATCCCGGTCGGCGGCGTAATCCTGGGCGACCATTTCGGTGAAGCTTTGGCCGTCAGCGGCACTAAATTGGCAGTCGGGTCGCCGGGTGCCGATGTGCCGTTAACCGCCGCGGGTTCCGTGTACGTGTTTGTTGATATCGGCGGCAGCTATATTCAGCAGGACAAGATATCGATCGCAACCGGTGCGAACGGAGACAACTTTGGCAATTCGGTCGCGATCGAAGGTAACACTCTCATCGGCGGAGCTCTGCAATACACCCCGATCGTCGCGCAACCCGCGTACGGTGCCGCCTATGTTTACGAATTCAATGGCTCCGCATGGGTGTCACAGGGCAGACTTACCGCCTCCGACGGTGCATCCGTTGACCGTTTTGGTTATTCGGTAGCGGTGACCGGAAATACTGTCGCTATCGGTGCCCGCGAAGACGACACCATCGCCGGCGGCCCTGATGCCGGTTCGGCGTACATATTTACGCGCGCGGGGGCGACATGGACCGAAAAGCAAAAACTCGCTCCCGCTGACCCATTTAATGGCGACAGGTTTGGCTATGCGGTCGCATTTCAAGCCGGCAACGTGATCGTCGGAGCGGCAGAAAAGGCTCTGACTAGCCCGAATGGACAAGGTGCGGCGTATTATTATTCGAGTGCAAACGCTACGTTCTTCGATTACGACGGCGACGCGAAGGCCGATATATCAATATTTCGCCCGATAAATGGCCAGTGGTGGTATCAAAAAAGCGCCGACAACGTCGTTGCCGCACTAACATTTGGCACATCGACCGACAAACCGGTACCGGCTGATTACGATGGAGACATCAAAACAGATATCGCTATCTATCGTCCGTCAACCGGCGAGTGGTTCGTGCTCCGGAGTTCAAACTACTCGTTCTACTCAGTTCCCTTTGGCATCTCGACTGACAAACCGGCACCGGGCGACTATGACGGTGACGGATTTGCGGACATCGCAGTGTTTAGGTCCTCCACCGGAACTTGGTACATCAACAAATCGTCCGGCGGCGTTCAGATAACCCAATGGGGCGGAGCCGGCGATGTTTCGGTAAACGCGGATTACGATGCCGACGGAAAGTCGGACATCGCGATATTCCGTCCGGCGGACGGCACGTGGTGGGTAAACCGCTCGGGTAGCGGACTGATGGCACTGACATTCGGAGTTTCGACTGACAAACCGGTCACCGCCGATTACACCGGCGACGGCAGATCAGACATCGCGATCTGGCGGCCTTCGAACGGAAACTGGTATATTTTGCGAAGCGAAGATCTGAGTTTCTTTGCGGTACCGTTTGGATCGACCGGGGATATTCCTGCTCCGGCTGATTTCGACGGCGACGGAAAGGCCGATATCTCGATATTCCGCCCAACCGGAGCCAACTGGTTCATCCAACGCTCGACCGCCGGAATATTGATCCAACAATTCGGCGCAACCGGTGACCTACCGACAGAATCGTCGTTCGTCCCGTAGAGTGGCGTTTTAGTATGATCCGGTGACCTCGATCTCGTCTCCGACCGAGATCGAACTGCCGGTGCTCTCGCATATCAGATTTTGGCCAAAGAGGACGGCGTTTGCACCGACGCCGAGCGATTCGTAACGATCAGGTATCACATCTTTGCAAATGCGGTATGTAGCAAGAGTTTTGAGCGGATCTTTGCCGTCAAATTCTCCGCGTGCCTGATCTACAGTCGTGATGACGCAGCGCTCGCACGCCTTTGTCGATCGAAACTCCGCGTCGCCGATTTGAACACTTTTCCAGTCGTCCTCGGCAAATGCATCGGCTCCGGCGATCACAAGGTTCGGGCGAAAGCGATTCATTGGGAGCGGTGTCTCAAGTCGCGAGTTTAAGTCCGCGAGCGACGCCTCGCTCAAAACCATCAGCGGATAGCCATCCGCAAAGCTCACGATCTCACCTCCACGGTCAAATCGCGGGTTAATGCTCCGGCGCGTGTTGTCAGGCATCTTGACGAGTTGACACTCGGTGCCCAGGACGTCACTAAACCACTCATTCAAAGCCGCACCGTAAACTGCCGCCTCGCAAACGCTGCCCCAGATCGTCACGTCCTGACGCTTATCCGAATCAGCGTCCATTGGCACAAATACGTCGCCGAACCGATCCGCCGCGACGCCGAGCCCGCTGCCATCCTCCTCGATCCAAACCGAAAGCGTCGCCATCCGCGGAAACTCCCGCTGCGTAAAAAACATCCCGTCCAGCGTCGTCAACATCCACCGCCGGTCATACCGCAGCCCACGCTCCTCCACCATCGCCGCCTCCACACTGATGCCTGCCAGCGATTTGATCGGGTAAATATTTATCTCAGATATATGCATAAGAATCGAAGATCTTTAACGCAGAGATCACAAAGAAGGAGAGAATTTATGAAAGATCTCTCTCTGCGACCTCAGCGGTCTCTGCGTTTAAAAATCTTGCCGGCTCAAAGTTGATAACATCATCATCATATTTTCTAAACACACACGAATAATACTTGACACTTTCTTCGGGTTTCGCCTATACTAGCACTCATAGACCAAGAGTGCTAAGAATATCCTTATGCGACCGGTCTAG
>JANLTF010000077.1:0-1538 GCA_031362825.1 Acidobacteriota bacterium
ATTATGATTTTTGTTTTGACCGACTCGTTTCGGATCCGAGGGTTGAGATAAATTTTGGTTGCCGAATCGTAAATTCAGCCGACGGTTCTTTTAATATTTTTGACAGGTCGAATCAACTAAGGCGGAACATCAAGCCAGACCATCTTTTCGACAGTCGCCCGCAAAGTGATTCGTGTTTTTCAGGAAACCGGGACGACATCGCCCTCTGGCAGCAATTTTCCGGAATCGAAGTCGAAATGCCCTGTGACGTCTTTGAAACCGACGTTGCGACGCTGATGGATTTCACTGTTGATCAGGGTGAAGCCATCCGTTTCGTCTATGTTCTTCCTTTCTCCAGACGGCGAGCTCTTATTGAATATACTGTTTTCAGCCTGGCGGATTTGCCCTTCCATCAGTTGAGGGCAGAGGTTGAGAAGTACGTAACTCGAGTTTACGGTGAAACTTCTTGGATTCCGATCGAATATGAGAGTGGAAGAATACCAATGGTAACCGCGGAAATCGAGTCGAATACGTCAAAAAATGTAACACGAATTGGTCTCAGTGGTGGGTTGGCTCGACCCTCGACCGGCTATGCCTTCGCGGCGATTCATGAGCACAGCCGGCAGATCGCATCAGCCCTAGAATGCGGACTACCGATTACGAACCGAAAACAAAAGCCACTTTCTAAGGTTCTCGATCGAATTTTCTTGAGTTTCCTTGCGAAAAATCCCGAAAAGGCGAGTGAACTTTTTCTGAGGATCAGCGAAAGAACGGATCCTGACCGTTATGCTCGTTTTATTATGGAATCTAGTAGCTTGATAGACAAGGTAGCCGTTATTATGTCAATGCCAAAACTCCCATTTATTATGGAAGCGTGGCGTTCCCGTGGCATTTGGCTCACTCGTAGACCAAGTTCATCCACAGTTCCTACCTACAGGTTAAGTCCCGAGGCCCATTCGTGACGATCAACAACGACCAGCGAACAATCGGGGAATGGCACACGAAGGTAATGCTTCCGGTCCTAGGTGGTTTGACTGTTTTGGGGTTGTTTTGGACACCCGCAATCACAACTCAGGTTGTCTTATTTTCGTTCGGTGTAGCGACGATCGGTCTGGCCCACGGGGCAATGGATCATCGCGTCGGTGAGATGTTAATGCGTCCTCGATTAGGCCGGCTTTGGCCGATTCCTTTCACAGTATCCTATCTAACGCTCGGAGCAATTGGGTTTGCTGTATGGCTCGTGGCTCCCGCGATCGCTTTGATCCTATTCCTCGGATATTCAGCATTTCATTTTGGATCGGACCCATTTAAGACAAACGGGATAACCCAAACCGTTGCCAGAGGGGCGACCCCGCTTCTGCTGCCGATCACCTTTCAACCCGAAGAAGTTTCACTTCTCTTTTCAACAGTCACGTCCACGAATTTAAATGTTGAAGGGTATGTGCTTGCCTCGGGAATAATGGCTTCGATCGCTGTTCTCGTTACGATCAATTTGGCAGTTCGGCGCGGCGATCCGACTGAGGGATTCGAGACTATTCTGCTTGTTGCTTTGAATTTTA
>JANLTF010000110.1:0-2763 GCA_031362825.1 Acidobacteriota bacterium
TTTATGACGACTGCTGCATTTGAACGTGTTCAGACGGCGCCCCGATTCCCCTTAAAAGGTTTTATATGAAACAACTTCTGCCCGAGGGCTTTATTGTTATCGGTCTATTCTTTTTCCTTTCGGGCTGCGGCGGGGCTCGGCCCGAGTCGACCTGCGGCGTTGATAACTATGAATGTTTGATCGCGGAGTACGGCAAGAAGATCTCGAGCCAGCCTCGTGATCTCGATGCTCTACTTGGCCGGGCCGCCGCTTATCAGAAGGTGAAGAACCTCGACGCGGCGATCGACGACTGCACCAAAGCACTCGCGATCGAGCCGAAAGAAATTCGGGCGTACAAGCTCAGAGGTTCGATCTATTACGAGCAAAAGCAATTTGTTAAGGCGATCGATGATTTTGAACGCGTAACAAAACTCGAACCAAATGTCGCCGAGAACCACCGTTTGTTTGGCGAGGCGTATCAGGCGAACGGAAATATGGAGCAGGCGTTGACGGCTTTGATGCAGGCCGTGGCTCTCGATGACAAGAATGCCCGCAGCTTCCTTGCCCGAGGGCGGCAGTACCGTTTGACCCGCAAATATGACGAGTCGCTTGCGGATCTTGACAAGGCAGTCGTCCTTGATGGAAAGTACGCCCGTGCCTACGTCGAGCGTTGTAAACTGCATCAGGCGACGAAGAAGTTCGACTTGGCGGTCGCAGATTGTAAACGCGGCGTGGAACTGGCTCCGGCAGAGGACGCTGTCTTTGCTTATACTACGATCGCAAGTGTCTATTCGGCACAAGGGGACAAGGTCAATGAGATCGCCGAATACGATAACGCGATCAAGCTTTTTCCTGCAAATGATGCCTTTTACGACCTTCGCGGCGCCGCATTGCTAAAGATGGAAAAGATCGAACAGGCAAAGGCCGATTTTGACAAAGCGATCTCGCTAAATCCCAACAACTCGTCGGCCTATGCAAATCGCGCCAAGGCTCATATCGCGAACAAGAAATTTGACGAGGCGATCGCCGACTCGCAACAGGCGATAAAGATAAACCCAAAGAGCAGCGAAGCCTATGACAGCCTGGGTGTTGCCTATACGCAAACCGGAAAAACGGACGAGGCCCTGACGGCTCTTAACACCGCACTCCTTTTGAATCCAAAGAACACCGACGCCATCAAGAGTCGCCTTGCATTATTCAAAAAGACGGGCGATAGCTTTAACATCCAGGCTGATACGCTGCGGCTGCAACGGCTCGGTTTGGAATAAAACCTTGGCGGAGCACTTGAATTTGTGCAAAGAACCGTGCAAAAAAAGAATTAAAAAGTAACTCCAATAGTCATTTATATAGAAGAGGCGGTAAAGAACACTCAGCGGCTGCCTTAAACTATGCTCAAAATATTATTGATCGCGACCCTCCCGTTCATCACACTCTTTGGAATAGACCCCGACACGCAATCTTCAGATAGATCGAAACCGGCCCCGTCGGGCGACAACGGAACACTAGAAAAGCTCATTCCGGCTAACGGAACCGTTCAATTGGACATCGATCTCAAGGTGTTGAATGGAAAGGGAAGCCGGGCCGCTGGTTCGAGCAAGCTCGAGTTCGAGATCAAGCCGGATTCATTTTTTAGTGTTTTGACCGTCGACGGAGAACTTCGCGGGCCCTTGCCTGGATCGATGGATCTGATCCCGCAGACCTTTGGCGAACTGCCGGCCCGGCTCAGCACGTCATTCCGCCAGCTTGGCGTCGAAAAGACAGCATGGGGATCGCCGTACGAACTTGTCGTACGCGATGTGAAGACAGGGTTTGTTTTTTTCAACATTGAGGGGCATGAGTATGGCTATGATGCCGATGTCCGGCAGTTTACGATCGGAGGCGGTCGACTTCTGCTGTCGCCCGAGTTTGCCGCGGAGCTCGGCAGTTCGGCTCGTACGGGACAAATAGTTGGTTCTTTCTCCATGACCGCGACAATGCGTCCAATTGAGATAACACAGGTTGTTGATGGTGAGGTCGTTTCAAGTGCTTTGCCTGCGGATCAAACTCAGTCTGCGGGCACGGTTCCCGGTCCCGATGTAATCGTCGGCGACTTAAATGGTTTGGCTCAATTTGGCAATGCAAGCGGCCGTTTCGTCGGCCTTGCGGTCGGTACTGATTCCTGCAATTTAGGAACTGTTAACCTCAATTGGTTTGCTAATCCGGCGAACGACCATCCGGTGATCCCTCAGAATCTCTATCGTATGAGCGGCGGAGCGACCAACACCGAACGCTTCGAACAAATAGGCCAGTCGAACGTCAAACACGCATTTACTGCGCTGACATACGATATCTGCAACCTCGGCTGTAACGGCGTAGGCGGGACACAGCTTGGTTCGGGATGTTCGGATCCGTACGGAGCAAGCCTCAATTCAGGTCCGAATCTCGGCTCAAGAGCCTGGATCAACCCGTTCACGGGTGCCTATCCGAGAAATGACGGCGGCACCACAAACAACAATCATACCGGCCACACGCATAACGGCACGTCGCACAGAATCCTCGTAGCGATCGACGATCTAAATACCTCAATGAACGCGGGCTCGACCTATTTCGCCGAATCCCAATATGTGACGCCGCACGAATACGTCTGGTGCGCGGCCAATCCAACGCAGTGCAACATGTACAATAACGCCTCGTACAGGCGTTATACGGTTAACGGAACTGCAAGCCCGTACAGTTTCTCGGCGGCGGCTCCGACCGTTCAGAAAACGCCCGCTATCGCTGCCTGGACAGGTGCGACGCTCGCAC